>CAZDGO010000219.1:0-4557 GCA_964504825.1 uncultured Gaiellales bacterium | reverse complement strand
TAGCCCGGCAGCGAGACGGTGAAGCTCGTACCCGCTCCCAACGCGCTCCGTGCGGTGACCTCTCCGCTATGGGCGGCTACCAGAGCCCTCACGATCGCCAGACCGAGTCCCATTCCGGGGGCGTCAGACTCCTGGGCGCCTCGGTAGAAACGCTCGAACACTCGGCCCTGCACTTCGGGGGACATCCCTTGACCCTCGTCACGCACCCATAGCCGCACCCAGCCGTTTTCCCGCGAGCCGCCCAAGGCGATCACCTGACCCGGCTCGGTGTGGGTGACCGCGTTCTGCATCAGGTTGAGAAGCACCTGTGTGAGCCGATCCTGGTCGGCAAGCAGCGATCCCCCAGGAAGCTGTTCGATGGTCCAGGCCCGGTCGGCTAGGTGCGGGCCCTGATCGACCAGCGTGCGGATGAACTGGTCGAGGGGTACGGTCTCCCTGCGCAGGAAGTCGACGCCCGTCGATCGGGCGATGGTCAGCAGATCGCCCACCAGCCGGTTCAGGCGATCGATCTCGTCCAGCACGAGAGCATGTTCCTGGCCGACTAAATCCGGGTCAAGGTTCTTCCCGCGGTCGAGCACTTGCAGGTGCCCCTTGATAATTGTCAGAGGAGTGCGCAGCTCGTGGGACACGTCCGAGATGAATCGCTCCTGCGTTTCGAAGGCCCCTTGAAGGCGATCGAGCATCGCGTCCATGGTCTCGGCCAGCTCCCCGATCTCGTCGTGAGGCCCCTCGTGCCCGATGCGCCGAGTCAGGTCTTCGCGCGAGATGGCCGCGGCGGTTCGGGAGATGCGCCGGACGGGATCCAGTGCCCTCCCCACCAAAAACCAGAAGGCAAAGGCGACAAGCACGACGCCCACCACTCCCGCCGCGCCGAAGAGAACGAGAACCCGTTGCAGGGTGGTCCGCACGCCTCGCAGTGGAGCGGCCACTTCGACTGCGCCCACCCGCTCTTGGCCCTGCACGACGGGCGTGCCTGCCACCCGGTACGGCCCGGCAGGTGAGCCCGTGGTGGCTAGAATGCGGTCGCCATTGGAGATCAGGGGACGGCTCACGCTCAGCTCCTCCAGACGCAAAGCGCTGGAGTTCGAGACGACCGCTCCGCTCGATAATGTGAGCGAGACGATGATGCCCCGTTGCCCTAGAGCCTGCGACCGTGGGCCGGTCAGGTACTGGCTGGTGAGGTCGTAGAGCGCCGCGGGCGTCGTCGCGCTCACAGCCATCTGGCTGAAGTCGGAGAGTTGCTGGCTCAGTTCGGCGTCGAGGTCGGCGAGCATCCGTTGCGCCAGGATGGCGTAGGTCGCACTGACCCCGGCCACGGTCATCAGCACCACCCCGAGGACGAACCACAGGGTGAGCCGTCGCCTCACGCCGGCGGTCCGTTTTCTGTCGCCGCCCGCAGCCGGTAGCCCCCACCCCTCACGGTCTCGACCACCGACTCCTCCCCTTCCCGGTCGATCTTGTGGCGGAGGTAGCCAACGTAGACATCAACGATGTTGCTTCCGGGGTCGAAGTCGTAGCCCCAGACGCTATTAAGGATCTGCGAACGGGTGACCACCTGCCCGGGATGGCGCATCAGGAATTCGAGCAGTGAGAACTCCCGGGTAGTGAGCTCCACGCGGACAGAACCGCGCATCGCCTGTCGCGTCTTGAGGTCGAGGGAGAGATCGCCCACCGCCAGTAGATAGGAGGCGGGCTGCCGGGTCTGGCGCAGTTGGGCCCTGATGCGGGCGAGCAGCTCGTCGAAGTCGAAGGGCTTGGGCAGGTAGTCGTCCGCCCCCAAGTCCAGACCCTTCACGCGGGAGGGAACGTCCCCTTGGGCGGTGAGCATGATTACGGGCGTGCTGCGGTCGACTGTGCGCACGTCGGCGAGCACGCCGAACCCGTCACGATCGGGCAGCCCTACGTCGAGCAGAACAAGGTCGACCGGCTCGCCTCCGAGGATGCGCTCCACCGCTTGGCTCCCCGTGCGGACCACCTCGGTGGCGTAGCCGGCGCCCTCGAGTCCGCGGGCGATGAACGAGGCCACCCGCGGTTCGTCTTCCACCACCAGGATGCGCATGGTCGGGGGCCTCCCGCCGTCGCTAGCGTGTGATAGTGCCACCCATGCCGCTGTCGCCGGTCGTGCCTCCGCCGCCCGTGGTTCCGCCCATGCCGCCGCCTATGTGGGTGATGGTCGGCGGGGAGGTCGCGGTGGTCATCGGCATGGAGGACTGAGCGGAGGTGGTGGGAGTCGTGCCCACCATCCCCTCGCTGCCCCTGTGCGCGGTCGTCCCGGTGGTGGACTGCGTGTCCATGGTCGTTGCGGTGGACCCGCTACCCATTCCTGTCCCCGCGGAACCGGTGCTCATGTCGCCGCGCCCGGCACCTGTTGACATGGTGGTGCCCGGTGTCCCCTGCGTGCCTGTGGTGGGTGGTGAGGTCATCATCGTGCCGCCGGCCGCTGAGGCGCCGGACTCGATCGGGCCGGGGCTCATCCGCAGGGATTGGGCCACCACCAGCCGCGCGTTGGCGGTTCCAGTGATCTTCGGCGCCGAACTCGAGCCTGGGGCGGTGCCTGTGGTCGCGCTGCCCAGCGCCACCACGGGCAGACTGCGGGCGTCGGCCCGCGTCCCAAACCCCGACTCGACTGCCCAGGCGGCGGTGACCGCCACTACCACCAGCAGGGCGGCGGAGATAGTCAGCATCATGTGTCTAGACCAGTTCATTGTCCTCACCTGTCTAAGGATACTCGTTTCGCCGTGCGCGGGGAGAAGCCCGCTCAAGTCGCACTCGCTGATCGCGCAAGCGGCCGCGGCGAGACGTCTCTAGCCGGCATGATGCCCGACCTACCTGAATGGCCGATGAGAGCGCGGTGAGAGGTCTCTTAGGCGGGCGCTACGCTGACCTCCAGCGCAGGGTCCGTGCACCAGTAAGGCAACGGGGCGGGGAAGCGGCCGAGAAGACCCTGAATCGTGCGATTTCACCAGGCGAAAAAGGGTTCGCCGCCGCCCCAAGCCAGGGTCAACCGAGCGCCTGCGCCAGGTCGCCGACGAGGTCAGCGGCATCCTCAAGTCCGCACGACAGGCGCACCATTCCGTCGACGATGCCCCGTCTGGCCCGCTCTTCGGCGGACATGCCGTGATGCGTGGTCGTGATCGGCTGCGTGACCAGGCTCTCCACTCCGCCCAAGCTGGCGGCGATGCTGAAGATGCGCAGCCGGTCGACTCTTGCGGCAGTTTCCGCCGCATCCCCGTCAAACACGAAGCTGAGCATGCCGCCGAAACCTCGCATCTGCTTGCGGGCGACCTCGGAGCCACCCCCGAGTCCAGGATAGTTGACCCGCAGGACACGAGGGTACGTGGCCAGGAATTCGGCTACCTGCATGGCCGTGGCATTCTGAGCCCGGACCCGTACGACGAGTGTCCGGATGCTGCGGGAGAGGAGGAACGCGACCTCGGGCGCGATCATCTGGCCCAGGTTCTTGCGCCACATCCAGATGGGTTCCAGCAGGTCCTTTGGGCCTATCACCGCTCCGCCCGTGAGATCGCTGTGGCCACCCAGGTACTTGGTGGCGCTGTGCACGACCAGGTCGGCCCCAAGGTCGAGCGGGTTCTGGTTGACCGGGGTGGCGAAGGTATTGTCGACCACCGTGAGCGCGCCCACGGCTTTCGCCGCGCGGGCGACGGCGCCGATGTCGATGATGTCCAGGGTGGGGTTCGTCGGCGTCTCGAAGAACACCATCTTGGTTCGGTCTGTCACCACCGAGTCCAAGGTGGCCGCCTCGTTCGCCAGCAGGAAGGTGGTCTCGATGCCAAGTCCAGGAAGGTTGGTTTCCAACAGCTCGTACGTCCCGCCGTAGACGTCGCCGATGCACACAAGGTGGTCGCCCGTCTTGAGGTGGGCGAGAAAGGTCGCCGCCTCCGCGGCCATACCCGACGAGAATGCGAACGCTGCCTCCCCGTTCTCCAGGTCGGCCAGCTTGCGCTCCACGGAGCGGATCGTCGGGTTGAGCCCGTAGCGGGTGTAGAGGTTCCCTTCCTTGCGCCCCTCCACGACGTCGAGTAGGTCGGCGGTGCTGTGGAAACCGAACGTAGAGTGGTTGTACAGGGGCGCGTGGATGCCCCCCTGCGCGTCCAACTGCTCGCCGGCGTGCACGCACCGGGTCGAGAGGCCCTGAGGCTGCCCGCTATCCATGACCACTGGTTTCTCCGATTCTATCGTTGTTCATCCGCTGTCGGCGTCGTTCCGCGCGGCTTACCGGCTGAGGTCTCGCGGCGTTGAAGGTACTCCTGCCGATCGATCTCGCCGCGCGCATAGCGTTCGTCGAGCAGGGCGTTGGCATCCGGCCAGTGACCCCCCACCAGCCGAAGTGCATCGCGGGCAGGTCCCGCTTCGCCTTCTCCAGGTAGAACCGCTCGAAGGCGAGTTTCAGGTAGTGGCAGCGCACGCCCCACCGTAGGACGGCCACGTTGCGCGGCGGGAGGAAGGGGATCTCGGCCGCGATGTTGGTGGTCGCACGGGGGCCATCTCCTCGGCCATGTGCCCTGTCTTGGGCACACTCACCGGAACCAGTGTCGG
>CAZDGO010000218.1:0-4592 GCA_964504825.1 uncultured Gaiellales bacterium | reverse complement strand
GAGGCTGCTGGTGGCGTACTACGACCCTCTCTACCAGCGGTCCTCCGTGGAAGGCAGGTGGTTCGTGTACACACTCCACAGCGGTGCCGAACCCACGGATGACGCCCGCCGTCTGGCGGCCGCGCTTGCGGAGCAACTGCGAAACCGGTTCCCCCCATGCTCGATCTAGGCGACACGCTGCGCGAGGCCCGCGTACGTCGCGGCCTGACGCTCAATGACGTGGAGGACGCTCTCAAGATCCGGTCGAAGTATCTGCAGGCTTTAGAGCAAGACGACTTCGAGGTGATCCCTGGTTCCACCTTCGTCAGAGCGTTCCTGCGCACGTATGCGGCGTTCCTGGGACTCGACACCGAGCGCCTGATGGAGGAGTATTTCTCCCAATTCGAGCCTCGGGCGGAGGAGAATTACCCCCTGCTTTCGCGGAGCGGTTCTTCGCGGGCGCGTGACCGAGGTCCGCATAGGCAGCCCAACTACGTGGTGGTAGGCCTTGTGGCCGTGGTCATCATCGTGGTCCTAGCGCTGGTCTTCCGCAGCCGGGGCGACGAACCAGCCGTTCTCGACCCGGCCGACGTCGTCACGACCACGACCAGCGCCGACAGCTCGGAGCCCGTGACGACCGCCAACCCTGCCGGGGGCACGACCACCTCGAAAGGCACGGCTACGACCGTCGCCGCCGGGGGTGCGTCGCCCTCGTCGACGGTGTCCGCGGCGGGTGGGTCGGATGGCGCCTTGAATCTGGTCGTGCGCGCGTCTGGTAAGCGCTGTTTCGTTACGGTGCGAAAAGAGTCGCCCACGGGCAAGACGTTGTTCTCCGGAACGCTGGAGAAGGGTGACGAGCTGTCCTACGCCTACAACGGCCTGTACTACCTCAACATCGGCCAACCTTCGGCTGTGCAGCTGCTGGTGGATGGTCAGCCGGTGGAGGTGCCCGAGCCATACGGGCAGTTCATCCTGTCGAGGGCCGGTCTCGAGCGACTGTAGTCGCCGGCTCTCCATGACAGTCGAGACACGTCTCTGCATCCATACTCTCGGGTGTCCTAAGAATGACGCCGACAGCGAGGTGTTGGCCCGTCGGCTGCGCACAGCCGGTGTCGACCTGACTGACGATCCGGACGAAGCCACCCACGTTCTCATCAACACCTGTGGCTTCACGGGCGAGGCCAAGGAGGAGTCCATCGGCGCGATATTGGGCGCCGCCACGGACTATCCGACGGCGGAATTGCTGGTGATGGGCTGTCTCGTACAGCGCTATCGGGAGGAGCTGGAGTCTGGGCTGCCCGAGGTGAGCGGATGGTACGGCCTCGGGGAGATGGCCACATTGGTAGGCGTTCTGACTTCCACTATGTCAGCTGTGCGGGATTCGCCCCCGAAACAGCCGGCGCGGATGCGTCGCAGCTTCGCCTACGTGAAGATCTCCGACGGGTGCGACCACCTCTGCAGCTTCTGCGCTATACCCGGCATCAAAGGCCCCTACGCGGCGTTGCCGCCGCACGAGATCATGGAGCAGGCGCGGGCGGCCTTGGATGAGGGCGCGCGGGAGCTGGTGTTGGTAGGCCAAGACACGACCATCTGGCGCAGCGAAAGCCTGGACCTCGCCGGCCTACTCGACGTCATAGCCGCCGACGAACGAGTGCGGTGGATCCGTCTGATGTATCTGCAGCCTGAGAATGTCGACGACCGTCTGCTTGCCACACTGGCATCGAACGATAAGGTGGTCAACTACTTGGACATCCCGTTCCAGCATGCCGGCGCCCCGGTGCTTCGTCGTATGGCCAGGGCGGGCGATGGCGCCGGCTACCTGGCGTTGCTCGATCGTGCTCGTCGCATGATGCCCGACGTCTCGGTGCGCACTACGTTCATCGTGGGGTTCCCCGGCGAGTCCGAGGCCGATGTTGACACCCTGCTCGACTTCTGTGCTTCTGCTTCCTTCGATCATGGGGGCGCCTTCGTCTATAGCCCGGAGGAAGGCACAGCGGCCTCTCGTCTTCGACCGCGCGTCCCGGAAGCGGCGGCGCACGACAGGTTGGGGCGCCTCAGCTCCGCGCTCCTGTCGCCGGCCGAACAGGCCAACACCGCAAGGATCGGTCAGGCCGTCCACGTCATGATCGACACCCTTGGCGCGACGGAGGGTCCCGAGGGAGTGGTGGCCGTAGGGCGTACGTTCCGGCAGGCGCCGGAGGTGGACGGCGTCACCTTCCTCGAGGGTGACCTTCCCTTGGGGGTCGGCCCGGGAGATCTGGTCCGCGCGGTAGTCACCGAAGCCTACGGGTATGACCTAGTGGCGAGATGTGATGCGACTCAATCTGCCTAACGCCATCACGATCTTCCGGATCCTTTTGATCCCCGTGTTCATGGCCTTCCTGCTCGGCGCCGTGCCGTTCGTCGCCGACCCGGAGCGTGCGGCCGACATCGGTGGGCTCCTGGCTGCCGGCATCTTTGCCGTCGCGGCGGCTACCGACTCTGTCGACGGCTACATGGCACGGCGGCGGCGCGAAGTGACCGTGCTCGGCGCTTTTTTGGACCCCTTGGCCGACAAGCTCCTGGTCTCGGCGGCGCTGGTCGCGCTGGTGCAGCTACAGAAGCTGTCCGCATGGGTTGCTATGGTTATCATCGCTCGTGAGTTCGCCGTCTCGGGGCTGCGGATGGTAGCGGCCGCGGAAGGCGTGATCATCCCCGCCAGTGTGTGGGGAAAGGTGAAGACCGTATGCCAGATGGCGGCTATCATGATGGTCATACTGGAGCCGGGGTGGATGCTGGCCGGGCGCCAGGTCAGCCGGCTGCTGCTCGTGGTCGCCGTGATCGTCACGGTAGCCAGCGGTGTCGACTACTTCGTGCGCGCTCGGGACCGCTTGCATATGCCCGGGACTGCGGACGGCACCTCGGTTCCGGTGCCTGATGAGCGGGGAGTGGGTGAGAACCGCCAACCCCGAGACTGAGCGTCTCTTCATCGGCGTGCCGCTGCCGGAAACGACTTTGGCGCTTGTCACGGCGGCGCAGGAGGCCCTGCCGGCGGTTCATGGCCTGAGGAGGGTGCGTCCCGAGCAGGTGCATGTGACTCTTGCCTTCATCGGGAGTGTCGGTCCTGGCGCACGTGAGGCCGCCCGGCGAGTAGTGGCCTCGATTCCGCCGGAAGCGGGGGGACTCACCGCTCTCGGTGGGTGCGTGCTCTTGCCCTCGGCTCGCCGGCCGCGAGTGGTCGCGTTGGGTGTGGATGACCCGGCCGGGGTGTTCGCCGGGTTGTTCGAGCTGGTGATGCGCGGGCTGGAGCGCGAGCAGGTGATGCGGCGCGAGAAGCGGCCCTTTCTGGCGCACGCGACCATCGCCCGGCTGCGCGTTCCGGTCGAGATAGGACTAAAGTCCGAGTGCGGGCGGGCGTCATTCCCGGTAGAGTCAGTGCGTCTCTACCGCAGCGAGCTCCGGCGCGAGGGAGCTCTGTATACGGTCGTGGAGGAGCGGACATTGCAGTCCGCGGTATCGTGAAAGACAAGGTAGGAGGAGCTGTGGAGAAGGACAAAGCCCTGGAGACGGCAGTGGCCCAGATAGAGCGGCAGTTCGGGAAAGGCGCCATCATGCGTATGGGTGACGATGCTGTGGCGGTGCGGGTGCCGGCCATATCCACCGGTTCGTTGGGGCTCGACGTAGCGTTGGGCGTGGGTGGGGTGCCCAGGGGCAGAGTGGTCGAGATCTTCGGCCCCGAATCCAGCGGCAAGACGACTCTTGCCTTCCATATCATCGCTGAAGCGCAGAAAGCCGGCGGGAAAGCGGCCTTCATCGACGCCGAGCACGCGATGGATCCCATGTATGCCCGTCGCATCGGGGTGAACGTCGACGACCTGTTGTTGGCCCAGCCTGACAATGGCGAACAGGCCCTTGAGATCGCCGAGCTGCTCATCCGTAGTGGAGCCCTCGACGTAGTGGTGATCGACTCCGTCGCCGCCCTCGTTCCTCGAGCTGAGATCGAAGGCGAGATGGGCGACTCTCACGTTGGACTCCAGGCTCGTCTTATGAGCCAAGCCCTACGGAAACTGGCCGGCACCATCAACAAGACTCAAACAACGGCGATCTTCATCAATCAGTTGCGTGAGAAGGTCGGGGTCATGTTCGGCAATCCGGAGGTGACCCCGGGGGGTCGGGCGCTGAAATTCTACGCGTCCGTCCGGCTGGACATCCGCCGCATCGAGACTCTGAAGGAAGCCGAACAGGCCGTCGGCAACCGGGTGCGTGTGAAGGTGGTCAAGAACAAGGTGGCCCCGCCATTCAAGATGGCGGAGTTCGACATCATGTATGGCACCGGGATATCCGTGCCGGGCGAGGTGCTCGACATGGCCGTGGATCACAAGGTGGTGCAGAAGAGCGGCGCCTGGTTCTCCAACGGCGATCTGCGGTTAGGCCAAGGACGCGAGAACGTGAAGTCCTTTCTTCGTGACAACCCCGAGCTCCTGGAGCGCCTGCGGGCGGAGATCGTGACCGCGGTCGACCCCGCTTGGCTCAAGGCCCCGGCGGCGGAGTCCGCCTCGGCGACGGCCGGGAAAGGCGAGAAAGCCTAGGGGAGCGGATGACTGCCGAGCAGCGGGATGGGGCGGATAGACCGG
>CAZDGO010000217.1:2008-4593 GCA_964504825.1 uncultured Gaiellales bacterium | reverse complement strand
AGTACTTGGTGCCGGCGACGTCGCCGCGGGCCGGTGCCGGGCCGGGAAGCGTGCCGGGGGCGAGGTCATTGGGGCCGCCGCGCAGCAGGAAGAAGCCGGCCGGGCCCGATATCACGTTGGTCCGGGTCATGCCCAGGGTGTGATCGTGGTACCAGAGGGTGGCGGCCGCCTGATCGTTGGGATAGCTGAACAAGGCCGCGCCGGCCACATCGGGAGCTCCTGCGATCTGACCCCAGTGCGAGCCGCGGGTGGCGTACCCCGCCGGGATGTTGTTGGCGGCCGGCAGATACCAGGCCTCCGGGTAGCCGTCGCTCTCCGGGCCCACATGGGCGCCGTGCACGTGGGTGATGATGGGCACGGGACCGGTGTAGGGCGTGGGGATGTTACCCACTGAATCGGTGGTCCCCATCGCGCCCGACTTGTTCGGATTGGCCCAGTGCAGGGTCTGATCCACGGGCACGATGGGCGGCAGGAAGGCGCCGGTGGCGTCCACCAGACCGTTGACCCACTTCACGTTGAGGCGCTGGTTCGCGACGGCCTCGATGGTGAACGCCGGGTAGTTCAAGGTCCCGGCGAGGTCTCCTACCAACCCGTAGCTCCACACGGTGGTCATCGGCATGCCCGTGGGCAGGATCTGCTGCTGGAACTGCTTCACCGCGATCTCGTAGTAGTTGGGGCTCGTCTCCGGCATGGCCGGCGGTATCACCAGCGGGGTGACGTACTTGGTGATACTGAGGGGATCGAGGGTCCCGCCGGGTACGGCTGCAGCCGCGGCTGCACGATCGCGTTCTCTTTGGTAGGCCGCCGCGGCTCCCGCATTGGGGACAGCCGCGGCTGCACCCGCGAAAGACAACACGATCAATGACGTCAGCGCGGCCAGCGCTATGGCGTTCCTGGCCGTCCAGCCTGCCTTGCGTTTCATCGCTCGCTCCCTACTGCGCGGTCCGGCCTAGTCAGTTCCATCCATGAGTGATCCCTAGTCAGTTCCATCCATGAGTGATCCCTAGTCAGTTCCATGAGTTCTCCCTAGTCGAAAAAATGAGCAACCTCTAATGCTCCGTCAGCAGGCTATCGCACCATCGCACCGAACGCAACTGTCAAACCGCGGCCCGGGTGTCTCCCGGGTGTCCACCAATCCGGTCTTGTCACTTTTGGCACAATACCGCCACCGCCGACACCGACGTGATGACTTCGGCTCACCGAGCGGCTGATCCCCACCCCTCAATACCCTCGCCTGAAACAGCTTGGTGGCGGCGAGAGCTTGGTGGGGGCGATGCTCGGCTTGGTTCTGCGCGCGCGGCGCGACAGTGGATGTGGCCGTGGGTCCTGGAGTCGACGACTTCAGCCAGCACCCCACGGTAACCATTCTTCCATAGGCCTCCCGTTCTTGTCGCTCACACGAATCCTTGGGGGCAGAGACTCGCCGCGACCCCTCCCAACCTATAGGGACTAAGAACTCCTATAGAAACACTGTACGACAATTTCGGCGTATTGCAAGAATAATATCAGCCAAATACTTAGCAATGCCGAATGAGAGTTCGCTCGGACCAACAAGGACTGCGACACAGACGATGCTGAGTCCGCATCTCGCTCGGCGGTTGTCCATCGGACTACCGAGACCTATACTGTGCTCGAAATGCGTAAGCACGCCCCCGCCCCGCTGCGTACCTGAATCGCCCACGGACGGGCGGTGACAAAACGGTTGCATAGACTTAGGTCGATCACTCCTGACGTGGCCAGGTGCCCCTTGGACCGCCGGCAGTCTCCTTCTGATCCTGGGGGCGCTCGCGCTTTTCTTTTTCACGGGTAGCCCATCCATTGAGACCACGACCGTGCCGCAGGAGTATGCCACTGACATTACCTACGGACCCAAGGAAGCCCGGGTCGTACTGGTGGAGTACGCCGACTTCCAGTGCGAGGCCTGCGCTCGTTTCTCTCCGATACTGGCCTCTCTGCGGGCAGAATACGGGGATCAGGTCCTGTTTGTATTCAGATTCTTTCCGCTTAGCTACCACCGGTACGGTATGGTCTCCGCCCAGGTGGCCTATGCGGCGTTCCTGCAGGGTAAGTTCTGGGAGATGCACGATCTACTGTACGAGAACCAAAAGGAATGGTCAGACAGCGCTGATCCTCTCCCTTTCTTTGATGCCTACGCGAATCGCCTCGGTTTAGACATCAGCCGGTTCCGCGACGATCTGAACGCCCAGAGCACGAAAGACCTCATCACCGCTCAGAAGGCGGAGGGTTCTAAAGCTGGTATAACCCACACCCCGTCGTTCGCACTCAATGGATCGGTGTTCGTGCCGAATGATATCGGCGATTTCAAAACTCTGATTGACGCAGCCCTCTGATGGCTTTACTCCGGCGCGTTGTGCGGATAGCCCTGGTGGTCCTGGCTCTTGCCGGGTTTCTCATCTCGTTGTACCTCACCCTGTCGCACTACCGTAATACGATCCCTCCGTGCCACGTTATCAGCGGGTGTGAGTCAGTACTGACCAGCCGCTATGCGGTAATTGTGGGTATCCCGCTTTCACTCATCGGTACCATCTTCTTCGCCGTCATGTTCTATCTCGGCATAGCCTTGA
>CAZDGO010000217.1:0-1908 GCA_964504825.1 uncultured Gaiellales bacterium | reverse complement strand
ATACGCCTGAGTCTGGTAATAGCCTATAGCCAGCTGTCCCAGGGCCTTCAGATCGTTCGGATTTGCCTTGACGGCGCTCTCTAGGTCGGGCAGGCGCTCGGTGTACTCGCTGCTACCACCGGGTTCGGACGTCGGAGTCGATGGCTGAGAGCCGTCTTGCCCGGTGGTGCTTGTTCCTCCGGTCGTGGCCGTACCACTCGTGGAAGTGGTCTGATCGGCGGTCGTGGCGCTAGTGACAGTCCCAACACTCGCAGTAGTGGTCGACGAGTCTCCTCCGCTGCACGAAGCCAGCAGAACGATGGCTAGAACGAGAGGTATCGGGGCCAGGAGTCGGGTCAAGGATCGGAACCGAAAGGCAACCATTAAGTCTCCCAGATGTTTGGACGCTTACAGGAACACAATTGCTTAAGTCTACTACCTTTGGTGCAACTAGACCTCACCGGCAGCCGCGGTCGCCGTCAAGCTCACCTCCCAGGGCCGGTACTCTTCCGCCAAGAGCGGGTGAGACGCAACAGAGCCGCGACGAGTTCCCGCCGTTCACCAACTCCGGTAGAATAGGTGGGGTGATCACCACTCCCGCCGAGCCGCCTGCCCCGCACCCACGCCTCGGGCTGGGGTTGCTGCTCTTCCTGTCCGCGGTGGAGCTGCCCCTGGCCTTCCGCGCGGGCGGCTACTTTCCCCGCTCCTGGATGCCCGTGGCCATCGTGGTGGCTGCGATCGCCCTGGTGATGGTCGTGTCCGGGCCTACGCCGCGTCTCACACGCGTGCAGGGTGCGTTACTCGGGATGTTCCTGTTTCAAGCCGTCTGGACAATCGCCAGTCTTCTATGGGCCGGAAGCCGGGCGAACGCCTGGGACGAGGCGGATCGCACCCTGCTGTACCTGGTGGGGGCGGGCCTGGCCACGGTGGCTGTGGGTTGGGCGGGGCCGCGCGGGCTGCGCTGGCTCACGTTCGGCGTGCTGGGAGCGATCGGAGTGATCGGCGCCGCCGTCATGGTTCGACTCTCTCTGGGTGGCGACACCCTCCTCGCCTTCGCCGGCGACCGCCTGCAGTACCCGGTCGGCTACACCAATGGTCTGGCCGCCCTGCTCATGATGGGGTTCTGGCTGGCCCTGTGCCTGGGAACGGCCCGCACCCAGGCCTGGTGGCGCCGCGCGGTGCTTCTGGCGGTGGCGGTAATGCTGATCGGGCTCGCGGTGGTTCCGCAGTCGCGGGGAGCGCTGTGGACGTCTCTCATCGTGTTGCCTTGGTTCATCGTGCTGACGCCCCACCGATTCCGAGGGTTGGTGAACATCGGCGTCGTCGTTGGTCTCACCGCGATAGCCTGGCCGGCGCTCACCGAGGTCTGGGCGCTACGGAGCGGCTCGACCGCCCAGACACAGACCTCCGCCGTAGGCGAGGCGGCCTTCCACGGTGCGGTGCACCATGCCCTGCTCACGATACTGCTGTGCGGGTTGGCGGCGTTCGTCGTGTCTGCGGCGGTGTCGGCCATCGAAGCGCGGGTCTCGCCGCTGGATCGGCGCTGGGTGCACGGCATCGGCGTCCTTCTCTCCCTCTGTGATGTACACACGGCGGCCGTCCTTCGCCGCGCGACTGACCTCGGGGAGGCGGTAGAGCACACGCTCGACGCCGTTGAGGTTCGACGCCCAGCCGCCTCGGCCGTTAGGGCGGCGCTGATAGAAGCCTTTTGGGTCAAGTCGGACGACCTGAAAAAGCGGTTCTCCCAGCGCGTCGACGTAGTCGTATGTCGCGCCGATCCGTCCCGACGAGCGTGGGCGCGCGGGCCATAGGTCGCGCCGACGGAACTCATCGACAACCACGGTCTGCGTGCACGCCCCGAAGCACTTCACCAGCAACCGCCCGCTCTTCGCGAGGGTGACGTTGAGGGAAGGCGTCGTGTCCTCGTGT
>CAZDGO010000216.1:0-4599 GCA_964504825.1 uncultured Gaiellales bacterium | reverse complement strand
GCTCGAACAACTCGACCATTCCCAGACGCGCAACATCTCCCGCCGCCAGCCCGGATAGGCGGCTCTGGGGTGCTGTCGCCGCGACTCGGGCCGCATACATGACGTTCGGATAGATCGCCCGCAGCCGCTCGAGCGGACTCCGAGCCGGAAGCTCGTCGAGCAGGTCGACCCACAGGTAGTCATCCCGTCCACCGGCCGGCGGCGTCGAGAGGAGATCTCCGAGGTGGCCACTGACCTTGCGGACATCTCGACGGAACGGCAGTTCGTACTCCTGTGTTTCAAGCTGTCCGCTGCCCCCTATCTCAACAAGCGTCACCGACTTGTGATGGTCGTGCTCGTCGAACGAGTACTTGAGAAGCGACCCCGAGTAGCGGATCGTCGAACCGGCAAGAGACTGCGGGCGATGAAGATGGCCTAGCGCTACGTAGTCGAAACCCTCGAAAAGGGACGAGCCGACCTGGGCAGTCCCGCCCACGCTGAGAGGCCGCTCGGACTCGCTCGCTGTCCCCCCGGTCACGAAGGCATGGGCCACCACGACGTGGCGCTCGCCCGCAACCGTCGCCGCTCGGACGCGCGCGAGCATGGCCGCCATCGCGGCTTCGTGACCGCGAACACACTCATCATCGAGCGCACAGGCCACTTCCTGAGGATCCGCGTGAGGGAGGGCCCAGATCCGCGCCGGACCGGCCGAGTTAGCAACAGCCACACTCACAGGGTCTGCGTGCAGGGGACCCACGACGTGCAGGCCGCCGTGTGCGAGAAGGCGACTGCCGAAGGCCAGACGCCCTGGGCTATCGTGATTTCCGGCGATGACCACCACCGGGACTCCCATGTCTGTCACCAACCTGGTGAGGGTCTCGTCGAGGAGGGCCACGGCTTCCGCCGGAGGAACCGACCGGTCATAGACGTCACCGGCAATGACGATCGCGTCGGGACGGAGATCGGCTGCCAGAGCACAGAAGCCGTCAAGGGCGATGGCCTGATCATCGATCAGCGAGGCGCCGTAGAAGATTCGGCCAAGATGCCAGTCAGCGGTATGAAGTAGACGCACTCAGTCTCCCAACTCGGAAAGAGCTTCGCGTAGAGCTTGTGTACCATACTACGATGCCGCTCGGACGGAATCGGTGCACGGCCGACTCCGCCTTTCCGTCCGATACCCCTGTTACACTCAGATCAACATCAAGAGCGACCCCATCGAGGTCCGGCAACCGGACTACTGCAAAGCATGCGAACGGTACTTCGGCGTGGAACAGGAGGAGCACATGGCGCGCCCGCCCAGGCTTTCGAAATCCCGCTACCAAGCCGGGCTCCAGTGCCCGAAGCGGCTCTGGCTGGAGTGCTACCGGCGAGAGCTCGCCGACCCTATCGACGAGGCAAAGCAGGCGATCTTCGACCAGGGCCATCGAGTGGGCGAACTGGCCCGTGAGCGTTTCGCCGGGGGCGACCTTGTGGCCGAGGACTACACTCAGTCAGCGGCAGCCCTCCGGACCACAGCCGAACTCCTCGCCTCCGGCGCCGAGTGCCTCTACGAGGCCGCCCTCACCTACGGCGACGTCTTGGTGCGTCCCGACATCCTTCTGCGGGGCGCGGATGGCCGCTACGACCTGATCGAGGTCAAGTCGACGTCCCGCGTCAAGCCGGAGCACCTGACCGACGCCGGCGTGCAGACCTACGTCGTGGAGGGAGCCGGGTTGCCGGTTGCCCGGACATATGTCATGCACCTGAACACCGACTACGTCTACCAGGGTGGAGCCTACGACCTGGACGAGCTCTTCAGCCTCGTGGACGTCACCGCCGAGGTCAGGGACTACCTCCCTGCCATCCCCGATCGCCTTCGTGAGATGAAAACGATGCTCGCGGGCGATTGCCCAGAGTGCATGATCGGTATGCGCTGCTCGGCCCCCTACGACTGCGGTTTCATCGGCCACTGTCACATCTTCCTGCCCGACTTCCCGGTGACCGAGATCCCCCGCTTGAAGGCCGAGGTGCTGGACGAGCTGCTCGCGGCGGGGATCTACGGCATCCTCGACGTGCCACCGGATCACCAGGGGCTGTCGCCGGCGCAGAGGACCGTGTGCCACATCATCCAAAGCGGGGAGCCGCGGTTCGGTGCGGGGCTTTCAGCCGCGCTGGCCGCCCTTGCGTACCCCATCCACTTCCTCGACTTCGAGACCTACATGCCGGCCCTGCCTCTCTTCCCCGGCACGCGGCCGTATCAGACCCTGCCCATGCAGTGGTCGTGCCATACCCTTCATGCGGACGGTACGCTTGAGCACGCGGACTTCCTGCACCAGGACCGCAGCGATCCTCGCCTCCCGTTTGCCACGAGCCTGCTCACCGCCCTCGACCGCGAGGATCCCATCGTCGTGTACAGCAGCTACGAGAAGACCAGGCTGAGCGCGCTTGCGGAGGAACTACCGGACCTTGCCGCCGCCATCGACTCGATCAAATGCCGGCTCGTCGACTTGGAGAAGGTGATCAAAGCCCACGTGCAGCACCCCGACTTCCACGGCCACACGTCTCTCAAGTTCGTGATGCCCGCGCTGGTGGACGACCTCTCGTACGACGGCCTCGCGATTCAGAACGGAGGCGTCGCCGCACTGCGCTACGAAGCGGCGATCCTTGGCGACCTGCCTGAGCGAGAGCGACAGCAGATCTTCGCCGACCTACTCGCTTATTGCGCCATCGATACCCTGGGCCTGGTGCGCGTCGTCGAGGAGCTGGGCCGGCGATGCTGAGTTCTTACTTCGTCACCTCAGTCTGACGCACCGAGCTGTGATTGCCGCTCTTGAACCCCTGGTCGGTGAAGGGATTGTGAGCAGGCGGACCGCAGGTCCTGCCTATCAGTCCGCACTATGTCGGCGCACCAAGGCCGGAGGGGGGACTCGAACCCCCACGGGCTAAGCCCTACGGTGTTTAAGACCGTTGCGTCTGCCTGTTCCGCCACTCCGGCACTGCGAACCTGCTCCCGGGCAGAACCCGGCAGCCGGCCCGGCATCATACTAGCATCGCGCGTTACGGGATCGCCTGGTCCGAGGAACCGCCTGAAGCGTCACCTGCACAGGTATCTCCCGCCATCACGATGCCGTCGAGGATATCTCGCTCCGAGACGATCAGCTTCTCCCACCGAAGCGTCTCCATCACGCCCAGGAGGATCTCCCCGCCGGCAACGATCACATCCGCGCGCCCTGCCTGCATGCAGGAGAGTGCCGCGCGGTCGGATGCCCGCATGGTCGCCAGACGCTCGAGCTCGCCTGCGAGGCGGGTGAGGTCGAGTGTCGTCAGGTGGATGGCCTCCGGGTCGTACTCGGACAGACCGAGCGACAGACAGGCGAACGTCGTCGCGGTGCCGGCGACGCCCACGAGTACGGTCGCTCCGGTCCGCGCCGCTGGAGCGTTGAATCCGAACATGTCGGTCAAAGGCGCGAACAGGGCCCGAACCGCCGCACGCGCCGCCGCGCGCTCCTTTGGCGAGGGTGGATCGGAGGTGAACCAGCGCTCCGTTCCGCGGACGCACCCGGCGTCGACGCTGGCCGCCGTAAGTCCGCCCTCAGGAAGCCGGCGCACAAGCTCTGTGCTGCCTCCCCCCACATCCAGCAGGACCACGTCGCCCGTGACGTCAAGCGTAGCTCCCAGGAACGAGAGACGCGCTTCCTCCTCCCCGCTGACCACGCGGGCGGCTATGGCGTGCTCCCGAGCCAGACCGCCCACGAACTCGGCGCCATCGGCGGCCTCGCGGCAGGCGCTGGTGCCGACCAGGACGATGGTCTCCGCCCCCGTCTGCCGAGCCTCGGCGACGAACTCGGCTACGAGAGCAGCCGTCCTCTGCCGCGCCTCGGGGGAGAAGCGATGTGCCGTCTCCAGTCCCTCGCCCAGCCGGGTGACGCGGGCCCGGCGCACGACCGCGCGCGGGCGCCCGGCTACGAGGTCGGCAACCAGGAGCCGCACCGAGTTGGTGCCCACGTCGATGGCGGCCCGCCTTCCTCCGCCTGGGGCGAAGGAGGCGCAGATGCGGTCGTTGCACCAGAGCCGGCCCAGTCCGGCGAGCAGGGCGTGCCAGTGCTGCGTGGTGGCCGCGGTTGGGGTGTCTACCGGTGGGATCCCTTCAGGAGCGAACCAACCGCCAATCGCAGCCAGAAGAGCCGCTGTGTAGGCGTGAAGACAGCTGGCCTCGTCAAGAGGAGGACCACCTATCCCCGCCTCCAAGACCGCTCCCCCGTCTATCTTCATCGCCTTCGCCCGCTGGGAGCGCCGGCGTCGATAGCGCGCCTCGAGTTCGAGGAGCGCAGCCCGCCGCTCCGGCGAGTCCCGCGCTAGCCGGCGCAGCGACCCGACCCCGCCCGCGGCCTCTTCCCGACTCACGGCCTGCGCCGCGGAGGGACATGTCAAGTAGAGAAGCGTGGGAAACGGCCTGCCGTCCTCTAGGTACGGGCTGGTCTGGACGACTGACGGGAACCCGAACGGACACGTGACTGCCACGCCGACCAAGCCGCGCGGCGGGCGGCCCAGCTGTGCCTCGACCACGGCGGCCAACCAGGTGTTCACTGTGCCGTGGTCGACGTCGTGTCGGTGGTCGACGTCGTGTCGGTGGTCGACGTC
>CAZDGO010000215.1:0-4602 GCA_964504825.1 uncultured Gaiellales bacterium | reverse complement strand
ACCCGGCTGCCGTGACGCAGGCGGCTCAAGAGGCGGCTGCGCTTAGCGACCAAGTGAACAGGCTCAACGACCAGGTCGAGATCGCTGTGGAGGACTCCAACAAAGCGGTCGACGACCTCGAGAAGACCGACCGGGCCATGCAGGAGAACCGGAGGCGGCTCGCTGCGGCGCAGCGGGACCTCCGTGTCGCCGAAGCGAGGTTGGGCGCGAGAGTCGACGGCATCTATCGCCGGGGTAACCTGGCTGCCATCGAGCTGTTCGTCGGCGCCGGTTCGTTCTCTGATCTGATCAACCGGCTGGAAGCGCTCGTCCGCATCGGGTCTGTTGACAGCCGGATCGTCCGAGACGTGCAGTCCTACCGGTCCCGGGTGGCCGACCGCGAGCACAGGCTTGAGACAGATCACCGCCGCCAGCAGGACCTGGCTGCGCGTGCGGAGAAGGCGCGGGTCGAAGTCGAGGAGAAGTTGGCCGACCGGACGCGGGCCTTGAAAGGCAAGGAGGCGGAGGTTGCCCGACTCGAGGCGCAAGAGGTCGCCCGACTGGCCGAGCTGAGGCGCGCAGCCGAAGAGGCGCTTAGGGTGGCCGATGCGCGCAGTAAGGCACGTATCGCATCAGCCATCGCATCAGCCGGCCGAACTTCCAGCGTGCCGCTTGCGCTCGCCGGCTCGGACAAAGGCGTGGCAGCCGTGCGGATCGCCGAGCGGTACCTGGGGGTGCCCTATCTATGGGGCGGGGAGTCGCCCGCCGGGTTCGACTGCTCGGGGCTCGTCCAGTACGTCTTCGCCCAGCTGGGTATCGACCTGCCCCGGGTGAGCCGAGATCAGAAGACCGTGGGGGTGCCGGTCGAGCGCGACCAGCTCCAACCAGGGGACCTGATGTTCTTCGGCGATCCAGCGCACCACGTAGGCATCTACGCGGGGAACGGGACGATGATCAATGCTCCCTTCACCGGCTCGGTGGTCCGCTATGATTCCGTCGACCGGCGGCACTACTCCGGTGCACGGCGGGTGATCTAGGCATGGGTAGACCCAGCCTTCCCGTGACCGGCGTGATGGGTGGCTCACGCGGCATGATGGGTGGAGTGTGAGGAGGGAGACATGTGGTATCGCACCGTTGAGATGATCGCTCTGGGCCCCCTCCACATCAGGGTGTGGGGCCTTTTCGTGGGCGCGGGGATCGCCACTGGCCTCCTCGTCACTGCCCACCTGGCCAGAAGGCGGGGCGTGGAGGAGCAGAGCATCTGGACTCTGGGCGTGGTCGTGCTCGTCGCCGGCATCGTCGGGAGTCGACTATTCTGGGCGCTGCAGCCGGCGGTAATCGCCGATACCCTCGCGCACCCGGTGCAGGCCGTCGCTTTCTGGCGACCAGGCTTGACCCTCATCGGCGGCCTGTTCGCCGCAGTCCTCGCCGGCATCTGGTACGTTCGCCGTGTCCGGTTGCCTGTGCGGGTGGTGGCCGACCTCGTGGCTCCGGGTTTCGGTCTAGGCCTCGCCATCGGGCGCTTGGGGTGCTTTCTGACCGGTCTGCACCCCGGCGTGCCGACCGGGCTCCCATGGGGCATCTACTACCTCGAGGCAATCCGGCACCCGATCCCCCTCTACGAGTCGCTCTTGGGGATGGTCCTGCTGGGCCTGGGCCTCTTCCTGTTGAACCGGAGGCTCCCTCCCGGGGTCGCGGCGGTCGCAGTCGCTCTTACCTACCTCGTGGGCAGGTCGTTGCTCGATCTGCTTCGAGCGCCCGGAGTCCCCGGGGCGGATCCTCGCCTCGTCGGCGGTGCGACCCTCACGCAGAGCATCGCCCTGGTTCTGGGTCCGCTCGCCCTGGGCTTGCTGGCGGCGCTGTTGTTACGGCGCCCCCACCCCGAAGGCGCCACCGGTCCGCGCACGCCGGTGGCGTAGACGAGCCTCGTGGAGGCGAGCTTATCCACCGACCAAGACGGGCGCACGCCGCCCCAGTGATCCTCGTGGTGGAGTCCCAGCGCCAGCACGTGCGGCTTCGGTGGGTCTTTACCTGATCCTTACGCCACAAGAGCGCGCGCCTGACAGGGATCGCCCACAATAGGGTGAGGGCAGTCGCTATCCCTGTGAACACTAGTCGCAACTCGTATGGTTGGAGGATGATCCTGGTGATGGGAAGTAATTTCGGTGGCATGATGGGCTCCGGCTTTGGCGGCTGGGGCGGATCCGGACTTTTCGGAGGTCTTAGTATGATGTTGATGGGCCTTATCCCACTGTTGCTAATCGGCCTGGTCGTCTGGGCGGTCCTGGAATCGACGCGACGCCGGGATGACCATCCCGCAGCCGTGTACTACTCCCAGCTGCCCGGATCTCCGCAGGGACCGCTCTCCACTCAGGCTCCGGCCGCAACCGCCGCGTCTTCGGCCCGAGCACTTCTCGACGAGCGGTACGCGAAAGGTGACATCGGGCGGGACGAATACCTGGAGCGCCGCGGCGACCTCGGTTAGGGACTCCCTGATCCAAGCCGTCCCGCAGTGGGGCGGGTGGAGTCAGTCGGCGGGGTCTTCCTCCCCTGGAGGTCGTGCCCCGTCACTGCCGGCGGCGTCTTTCCAGCTGAGGCTCCCTTCGCCGGGCTCGTTCCCGCGGATGCCGCCGTAGAGCGAGCGACACGTGGGGGAGCCCTTCTTGACCTCGAGCAGCACCTCCGACCCCTCGGCGCAGTGTTCCGACCGCTCGAGCGTCTCGGCGTAATCCTGGGGCGAGATCAGCGACGAATCCGCGGAGATCACGGCGGCGGGGCGAATCTCGACCAACCAGGCTTCGCCGTAGGGATCGTCGTCGAACAACTCAGGGTCGTCCATCACCTTGTCGTTGACCACGATCACCTCGCCGGTCAGCGGAGAGAGCACATAGCGGACCGCCTTGAAGGTCTCGAAGAAGACCAGGTCACCGCCCTTCTCGATATCATCACCGGGCTCCACGAAGAACTCCGTGGACTCGATGCCGCCCATCAAGAGAACGCCGACCTTCGTTACACCGATGCGCACGCGGTCGCCCAAGTCCTGCACCCACAGCTCCTCGGCGCCGTCGTAGAGACGGTCCTCTTCTATCTCGACGGTCTGCCCGTAGAATCCTTGCAGCAGGATCACTCCGCCACACCCGACCTCTCGTTGACCGATTCGGGCGCCGCGTCGCCGGGCTCCGGCGGACCGTGGAGCAGCGCCTCCCGAATGACTTCCCGGAGCGCATCCGGCTCGGGGATACCCGGCGAGACCAGGCGCCCCTCCAGGAGCACACACGGAACAGGAAGGTGCTGCCCCGCCGACCGCCGCAACTCGCGGTACCGTTCCGCGCCGGCAGGTTCCTTCAACGTGACCACCTCGACGGCCACCTCGCCCTCGGCGAACTCCGCAGCCACCTCACGGGTGGCGTCGATGGCGATCATGCAGGGCACGCAGTGCCCGCCTTCCGAGACCACCTGTATGTTCAGCGCAGGCAAACCCTGCTCCGCTCGAGTCATGATCACACCTCCTCAGGCCACACACATCGCACCAGGCACCCGCCGGCATCAGCCGGGTCTGTAATTGACGATACCCGCATGCGGGGTCGAGGAAGCGTACGTCTGCCCCATGTTCGGCCCACTCCATGGCCACGAGCTCCACCTCACGGCCCAAGATCCTCGATCTCCTCGATATCCTCTTCCAGCATGCGACGCAACTCGGGGTCATCCCGCATCTTGAACGCGCACATGCCGGCACACTGAAAGCACCCGGTCTCTATTTCCTCATATCCAAGGGTAGCCTCGATATCCAGCGATTCGTCATGCAGCCCCTCGGGGTTGGGACTGACCGTCTGCCGTTCGAACACGTATGCCGGGTCTTCAAGCATGTGGCGGGCGATGACGGCGGCTCTCTCGGCCAGATCCTTAGCCAGCTTCTGACCCGACACCTCCGGGAACGGACGCCTCTTCCCGATGGCGTGCTTGGTCTCGGAGCGCACCCGGGGGGTGAAGAGGCGCGCCGCCGGCTTGATGCCTACCAGATTCAGAGCGTTGGAGCCGCAGCGGTGGCCACACCCGTCGAGGACGATCACCGGATAGGCCTGCACTGCCTCCAGCTCCTCGGGCACCCCGGTGATGATCGGAGGGATGCTCACCAACTCCACTCTCCCAGCCAGGAGATCCTCGGCGAGGATATAGCCGGCCAACCGGGTCACCGACGACACCGGATCGCCGATTCCCCCACAGGGGAAGATGGTCACCTTCTCCACCGCCATCTCAGACCTCTTCCTCGGGCAGAAGCGGCATCGTCGCGGGCCGGTAGATGCCCGGCTCGAGACGCACGAACTCCATGACGCCCTCCATATTCGGCGCCGTGCGGAACCACTTGTCGGGTTGCATCTTAAGTTCGGGTCGGTGGAACTGGTACGCGCCACCTCGAGTCATCATGCCTTCCCCGATGCCGGCCACTCTCTCGGCGACCACGCGGGCGAACTCCTGGGTTACCCCCGAGGGAAAGCGCCGGCTGCCTCCGGAGAGATCGAAGCCCTGCGCCTCCGCGTACTCAGGCATGAGAAACCGGACCGCCGGCGTGATACCGGCCAGGTAGAGCAGGTTGGTGCCGCAGCTCCATTCGCAGCCATCAAG
>CAZDGO010000214.1:0-4605 GCA_964504825.1 uncultured Gaiellales bacterium | reverse complement strand
GGGCGTCGTTGCCGGCCACGAAGATACCCAGGCTCTCACCCTTGCTGCGCCCGGCCCGGCCCCACTGTTGCCACAGGCTGGCCACGGTGCCGGGATAGCCCACTGTGATCACGGCATCGAGGGCGCCCACGTCTATGCCGAGCTCCAGCGCGTTGGTGCTGACCACCGCCAGCAGGTCGCCGTTGAACAGTCGGGCTTCGATGCCCCGCCGTTGCTCCGGCGTGTAGCCGGCGCGGTAGGGGGAGAGCCGCTTGGCCAGGTCGCTGTGTCCGTCGGATAGGCGGTCGGCCGTGTGCTGGTAGACGAGTTCAGCGCTTCTACGCGACTTGGTGAAGCAGATGGTGCGCACCCCGTTCCGCATGAGCTCGGCCAGGATGTCGGCTGCTTCCATGGTGTTGCTCGAGCGCAGGTTGAGTAGTTCGTCTACCAACGGAGGGTTCCACAGCACGATCTTGCGCCGGCCGCTGGGGGCGCCATCGTCGGTCACGGGCGAGATGGGCAGCCCGGTGAGTCGCTCCGCGTGCTCGGTGGCATTCCCGATAGTGGCGGATGCCAGGATGAACCGGGGTTCGGCTCCGTAGAAGGCGGCTACTCGGCGGAGTCGGCGGATCACATTGCCGATGTGGCTTCCAAAGACTCCCCGATAGGTGTGGGCTTCATCGATGACGACGTAGCTCAGATTGAAGAAGAAGTCGCCCCAGCGCTCGTGGTGGGGCAGCATGGCCATGCTGACCATGTCGGGGTTGGTCAGCAGCAGGCGGGCGTGTTGTCGGGCCAAACGACGGGCGTCGGGGGGCGTGTCGCCGTCGTACACCGCCAACTCCATCTTGCCTCCGGCGAGGGAACGCAGGCGGCGCATCTGATCCTGAGCCAGAGCCTTGGTGGGGTAGAGGTAGAGGGCCCGCGCGCTCTCATTCCTGACGAGGTGATCTATGACGGGGAGGTTGAAGCAGAGGCTCTTGCCCGAAGCGGTGCCGGTGGTGACGATGAAGTGTTCGCCGCGACGAGCGGCATCCCACGCCGAGCGTTGGTGCGTCCAGAGGGCGTGCACACCCTGTGCGCCCAGGGCGTCGGCCAGCTGCGGGTGCAGGTCGGTGGGCAGGGCAGCCGTGCGACCGTCACGTGCCGGCATCACCAAGTCTCGGGTGACCTGAGGGTAGCGTTCCTCGGTGAGGATGTCGAAGAGTGCACGCTTCACACCGAACAGCCTTTCGATGAGTCCGAACATGCGATCACCCGTCCTCCTGTGGCCTTCCGGTCACGCGGCTGTGCTGAAGCCCAGCCTCGCGCCGTTCACACCCTACGCCCGGAAGCGGACGTAGACCATGCGACCATAGACCTATTCGGGCGATGGTGCGTATGATAGCAGCAGACATGCATCGAGTCAGCGTGGTATTCTATGCACAATGCGAACCACTCTAGACATAGACGTCGGTCTTCTCGACGAAGCGGTCAGGCGACTCCGGACCAGGACGAAGCGGGAGACTGTCGAGATGGCTTTGCGGGAAGCCATCGCCAGCCGCAAGCGACAGCAGCTCAGAGATCTGCTGGGGTCGTTCGACCTCGACTTGACGCAGGAGGACCTGGAGCGGATGCGCGGCGAGCTGTGACCGTCGCGACGGAACGGTGACAGCCAACGAGCCTTCCGCGAAGGGCCCGGTCTCACGCCCGGTGGTAGTGGACACGTCGGCGTGGATCGAAGCTTTGCGACCGGATGGGTCGCCGCGGGTGCGCCGTCTGGTCGACGAGGCAATCGAGGTGGGCCTGGCAGCCGTTGTGGACCCGGTGTTGGCCGAGCTCGCCGTGGGGGCGAGGTCCTCGGCTGAGCGCGGGCTGCTGTCAGAGCTTCTCGCGGTCCTCCCGTGCATTCACGTGCAGCCTGAAACGTGGCAGGCGGCAGCCGAACTCGGGGCCGGAGCGCGGGCCGCGGGGCTGAGTGTCCCGCTTGTCGATCTGGTGATCGCGGCCTTGGCGATGGCGGATGACTTCGAACTGCTCCACGTCGACCGGCACTTCGTGCTGCTCTCGGAGTTGGTGCCGCTGCGGCAGCGGTGGGCGTTGGACGAGACCGCGCCTTCACCACGAGCATCCAACGCATGATGGAGGGCCCAGGCATGCACAGCGGCCCCGATCCCGGCGCGCCGCGCCTCTTCATCGCCTGCGACTTCGACGGCACCATCACCGAGCGCGACACCCTCGACCTGGTGGTGCGGCGCTATGCCCCGGGGGTGTGGGATTCGGTCGAAGCGCGACTGCGTGCCGGTGAGATCGATATGTTCGGGGCGATGCGGGAGGAGTTCGATCACGTGCGGGCACGGGAAGCCGACGTCGTAGCCCACATTCTGGCCGAAGCGGGATTGCGTGCCGGTTTCGGTGAGTTCGTGCGCTGGATCGAGCGCGAAGGTCATCGGCTCCTGGTGGTGAGCGCGGGCTTCCGCACCCTCATCGACCCGGTGCTGGCCGCCGCGGGGTTATCGCACCTGCACGTGCATGCCGGTGACGCACTCTTTACCCTCGAAGGCACCTGGATCGCCTTCCCGCCTTCGCGCATGCCGTGCGTGGCGGAGTGCGCCCACTGCAAGAGCGAGACCATCGCCGCCCACGGCCCGTTCGCGGGACCGGTGGTCTACATCGGCGACGGCTTCTCCGACCGCTGCGCGTCCCGGGTGGCCGACATAGTCTTCGCGCGTCGGGAGCTTGCCCGGCATCTGGACGACGAAGGAATCGCGTACCACCCGTTCGAGAACTTCCACGAGGTCATGGAGATCCTGGCCCGCCCAAGGTAGTCGCGCGTGGCGCTGACGGCGCCGCGATCGTGCGACGGCTGAGCCCCGTTTGGTGTGGCTAGCGCGGCACCCGGATGAGGTCGCGCTCGAGCAGGAGTTCTGCGATCTGCACGGCGTTGAGCGCCGCCCCTTTGCGCACGTTGTCGGCCACCACCCACAGGTTGAGGCCGTGCGCGACAGTGGGGTCGCGGCGGATACGCCCCACGTATACCGGGTCGGTCCCGGAGGCCGTGATGGGCATGGGGTAGATAAGGTTCGCGGGCTCGTCGCGTACCTCGATGCCGGGAGCGGCAGCAAGGAGTTCTCGTGCGCGCTCCGGGCTCAAGTCGCGGTCGAACTCCACGTTCACCGACTCGGAGTGCCCGTTGTAGACCGGCACCCGCACACAGGTGGCCGTTACCGCGATGGTGGAATCGCCCATGATCTTATGGGTCTCGTCCACCATCTTTTGCTCTTCCTTGGTGGAACCGTCCTCCAGGAACATGTCGATCTGGGGCAGGCAGTTGAAGGCGATCTGGTATGGATAGACCTGGATCAGGAGTGGCGTGCCTTCGAGGATCTCGTCGGATTGGCGGATCAACTCCGTGACGGCCTTGGCGCCCGTTCCTGACACCGCCTGATAGGTGGAGACGACGATCCGCTTGATCTTCGCCTCGTCATGCAGCGGCTTCAACGCGGCCACCATCTGGATCGTCGAGCAGTTCGGGTTGGCGATGATCCCCCGGTGCCACGCCACGTCGCCGGGGTTCACTTCCGGCACGATCAAGGGCACGGCCGGGTCCATGCGCCATGCGGACGAGTTGTCGATGACTACACACCCGGCCTCGCGGGCGATCGGGGCATAGTCGCGAGATACCGAGGCGCCGGCGGAGAAGAGGGCTAGGTCGACATCCTGAAAGCTTTCTGGGCCCAGTTCACTACATTCCACGCACTCGGTGCCGAACTCCAGCTCGATGCCTACTGAGCGGGCCGACGCCAGGGGAAGGAGCTCCGATATCGGGAAGCGTCGCTGGGCTAGGATGACGCGCATCTCGTGGCCCACTGCACCGGTGGCACCCACCACCGCGACGCGGTACTGCTTGCTCACTGCGTCTCCTTTGTTACCTTGCCCCAGGCATTCTACCACCGGCCTGGGCGCAACGGCGTGGCGAAGCGAGCGGCGCGCCCAGGCGCGTCCACGCCTGCCGGCGACGCACTCCTCACTGGTTCAGCCGGATCCCCAATGCCAATCGGTCATCTGGGGGAATCATCCTGTCGTGATGCGTGCCGCTCGCTTCGCAGACGGCTCGAGTGAGGGTCCGTACGTCGGTAGGATCGTTTGCCAACCACACCCGGCGGATGCCCTCGAGCCCAAACAGCCGGCCGTCTCTGCGGGAGTCGATCACCCCGTCGGTGATCAGGGTCAGGACGTCGCCCTGCTCGAGGGTGGTCTCAGCTTCAGCGAAGCGCGCATAGGGCGAGAGACCGAGTGGCGTGTTGTGCGGGGCGCCGATCTCGGTGGCGGAATCTCCTCGCAGTCGGATCGGTGCCGGATGACCGGCCAGCGCCACGCGGACGCGCCCCGCGGCGGGGTCGATCATGCAGGCCGCGACCGACACGAAGCGGTCCTCAGGCAGCACCCCGGCCAGCAAGTCGTTGGCTTCGGCCAGAAGGTCCCCAGGGCTGTCGGCGTGGCGGGCTACCCCGGCCAAGGTATAGCGCGCGCGGGCCGCCATGCCGGCGGCTTCGATGCCGTGGCCCGAGTAGTCGCCCACGAAGAGCACACACCCCGCATCGCCGCGATCGATGACGTCGTAGAAGTCACCCCCGATGCGGGCGA
>CAZDGO010000213.1:0-4621 GCA_964504825.1 uncultured Gaiellales bacterium | reverse complement strand
CCCAGTGGATGAGCCAGATTCGTGCTCAGGACCGGCCCGCGCCAGGTCCTCACATCTTCGGTTTTCCGGGGAGTCAGGTGCCCACCCCGGAAGGGAGTCAGGTGCCCACGCGAAAACCCGAAAGAGTCAGGTGCCCCCGCGTGAGCGGCTCCGGACGGAGATTGTACCGGTGATCCGTTTGCCGGCCAACCTGCCCGGGTGGCAGCCATCTGATCGTGGGTCAGGTAACCATCGCACCCCCGTCTCCGTCGAGTGCAGCAGGCGTGCTGGCAAGCCATCGGGTTTGCCCGACAGGCGGTTAGGCAAGTTCCTCCGCGATCGCCCGGAGTTCGGGATGGACCCTCGTTCCGAGCAGCGCGCTGAGTTGCGCATCACCAACCCGGTAGGCATCGAACAGCTGCCGGACCGAATGTGGCCCGGCAGTCTCCACGAGACGGCCGGCAGCCACGTGGAGGCGACACTGGAACCACCCATAGTTGGGTCCCGGCATATCGTCGTAGACGCGCTCGAACTCCGCGATGGTCCGGTAGCTCAATCGGTTGTCGGGAACCTGCGCGACGAGGCGTGGAAACGCGGTGAGGGCCGCCATGGCTTCAGGCTCCACGGCCGCGACGTAGGCGTGCAGGCAGACGTTGCAGAAGAACTCGCGCAGCCACAGTCGCGGGAACCGCACCCCGCCCGCCACTTCGAACGTATGCGCCAGCTCGTGGACCGCGAGCAGGTCGAAGAACGGAGCGAGATCGATCTCGCCGTCGGCACCCCGATACGCCGCACGCAACTCCAGCTGTGGCTCGGGATCGAGCATGTCGACGAAGGCAAGCCAGAACCGGTTCGACTCCCCAGCCACGACCAGCGTGTCGCGCAGCGAGTTCGGCATGCCGTAGACCGGGTGCCCTGAGCGACCAGCCCAGTCACCCTCCGCCAGGACGAGGAGCTGTACGTCGGGGACGACCCCGAGCAGTTCTTTCAAGAAGGCGAGAGCGCGCGCCGAGCGGGCAGCAATCGGCCCGGCTCGCTGCGAGAGGCCAGCGCTCGCCCAGGTCGGAATCGGCGCGTCCTGGACCTCAGTCAGCCCTTCCCGAAGTGCATCGTGGTGGCCCACTTGCCCCTCCTGTCGTCACGGCGTGCGGAGCGTACGCTTCCGCGTCAATCAACGTGACCCCTGGACTGTATGGCTCGATGAGGGACGGCCACGAGGGTTGGCTCGAGGACCTGATTGCCTGTTAGGCACCCGTTTTGAGCACATGCTTGACATGCAGATCGGGTCAAGTGCCGTGCTACCGAGCGTGGGGCCCCCAAGCGAAACCTGTGCAGCTATATGGCTTTTGCACGAACCGCCCGACGCGGTGTAACGGCCCAGGAGCCCGATAGCAAATTGTCGGCGGGTCAAAGGATCCAAAAGGGGTGACCAATTTCGCGCTCGCCAGCCCTCGCCGATACGACTATGTAGCCGGATCGGTGCGTCGGCCTCTCGTTTCTGCGGGATTGACCGACGCGCGCATACTCGCTCGGACCGCCACCCGTCGCAGGCCGGTGCCTTTGTCCTGCGAAACCGGCGAGGTTGAGGAGACCGACGGTGAGCGACGACTACGCGAAGGGGTATTCGGGGCAGGCGAAAGACTCCAACACAAGCGAGGGCGAATACCGGCGAGGCGCGGACGATCGCGCGGCAGGCCGCGCACCGAGCGGCATGGGAGCCATGGACCTCTCCGCGGCGTCGTCGGAGGCGGCCATTATCGCCTCCCGTTGGGTTCAGCGTCCGAATTGGACACTGTACAGGATGCTCCTCTCGTGGGTGCTGATCTCGGCCGTGCTCGGAGCGATTGGCGCTGCCGTGTCGTGGCCGATCCACGCCTGGCTCTGGGGCGGCCTCAATACCACGGATCCTCCCAATCTGCTCTCGTCCTTGAATTGGGGGCTGAAGATCGGAGGCTTCGTGTTCTTCCTCACCGGCGTCATGACGGTCGGCCAACTTATGGGAAATCTGATCCGTAGGTTCACCTTCCTAGGACTTCTCGCCCTCTTCGCGGTCATCGGCACTCTCATTTACATCGTTTGGTGGCTCTACGCACTCTCGGCGGGCATCGTTACTAGCCCAACCTGGATGAGATAGCTTTCCCGATGGGCTCTGGCTTCGCAGCCGGCCTGGGCCGGAAACAAACTCGAGCGGTTATGAGCCCCGCGCCCGCTCTCGTTGTAAATGTGGGTCACGAAAGCACTCTCGAGGCTTTGTCTACGACCCAACATCGAAACGTATTTGCGACTAGACCTAGCCGCTCCGGCGGGGGTCACTCACAGACGACCCACTCGCCCTCGATCGATGGGTTGGGCCCTTCGTCGAGCCCGTCCCTTAGAAGCTGCTGGCCGAGGCTAGCGCTCATGGCGGCATCGATCCAAGCGTCGTCGACCGGGATGCCAAGGGCCTCGAGATAGAGCTCCAGGGTCTCGCGATTGCCGGCGAGCGCGGTGAAGAACTCCTCCGGTGCGATTTCAGCGTTCGAGAGCGCGGCTTCGCTGAGGCCGACGAACATGTTGGCGAACACCTCGTCGAGCGGCTCGCATCTCTGCGCCGGCATCGGCGATGGCGACGTGGGCGCCATGGTTGGGGTGAGAGTCGGCTCTGGCGATTCGGCCGCCGGCGGCGCCTGGTTGGCCTGACAGCCTCCCACCCCGAACAGCACCACGGCTGCCAACAGGCTGCGGGGGAGGTTGTGCATGGGTGGCTTCTTCTGGGAGTCCGCCATCGCTCGTGTGCGGTGAAAGCCGGCTGAGAGGCGGCATGCTCTCCTTCTAAGTCTACTCTTCCTGATCTCTCAACTGGCCGGACGTCTCAGGCGGACGCATATAGCGCTTGCGGGACATCTCCGAAGGTCCCCGGACCTGCTAGCGCTGTGTATGCGACGCCTACCCCACCCGAGACATCCTTACTGCGTATCAGCCGCTGGGAGACGGCTCCTCAGGTCGATACGCAAGCCTAGTGGCTTGACGATCGGGCTCGAGCCCGCGACGGATGGTCTGATGCAACCCTCCGGTGTAGTGAACTAGTCGTCCCGCTCGGACTTGGCGTCCCGCGGGCGCAACGCCTCTGCCATACGCGTCTGATCGGCAGGCTCGTGCGACGACCCGCGGAAGGGATGACCCAGCGGCGGTCGGCTCGCGATTCGGTCGCGCTCACGACATGCGCATGCCGTAGCGCTGCCCACGGCTCAGGAAAGCCTCGCGACCACCTTCCAACAAGCGGCACACATCCTCGCGGATGTGCGGATCCTCAAGGCCGCCGGAGTAGTAGGTCAGATGCGGCAGGTCCGTCGGGCGGTCGCGGCGAGACGTCGCCACGATCACCTGATCTGAGTCGGTGTTTACGACGAGATTGGCGTTGTGGGTCACCATGATGATCTGCCGGCGCCTCGCAGCGTCGCGGAAGAACTGCACCAATTCCGTATGCACAGAGCTCGGATCCAGGTTCTCCTCAGGTTGGTCGATGACGAGCGGCCGCAGGTCCCACTGATCGAGGTGCAGATATAGGGTGAGCAGCACGAGGCCGCGCGTTCCCGGCGACAGGTTGCTGAGCTCGACACCCTCGTACTTAACGCCATAACGGATGCGAATGTGATCGGTCGAAAAGAGCCACTCACCGAGGGCCATTGGCGAGGAGCTTTGCCTTAGTGCCTCAAGCGCCTGCGCTCCAACGACCTCCAGAAACCGGCGCATTCCTTTCCGGACGTCGTCCGGGCTCCCCGTCTCCCAAGCTTCCACCAGATGTGTCCGGGCTTGCCCCGCGAGATAGTCGCGATTGCTGAATGGTGAATGCCGCATGTCGATGATCTCTTCGCCCCGGCGAACCCAGGCGTCGAGGTCGACCGCGCGGACTACGTTGAAAGTGAGCTTGGTACCTTTCAGACTTGAGACGAGTGGGGCGTAGAGCCGCCCCAGCTCCTTCTCCTCGCCGTGAAGCGTCTCAAACACGGCTTCGTACGCCGCGAGGCGCTTCTCGATGGCCTCCTTCTGACGAGCTTCCGCGCCCTGGGCGTGAGCGAGCTCCTTTCGCGCGTTCTCCTCGTGAGTCTTCGCTATCGACAGGCGGCGTTCGAGGTCGGCTTTCTTATGTGCATTCGACTTGTCTAGCCCCAGATCTGTCTCCAGCTCACCAAGTCGCTTCCGCAGTGTTACCAATCCCCCCGCCTTCAGTGAGTCCCCGGAGGGAACTGCTGCGAAACCATTGTCGCGTAGCTCCTGTGCTTCCTTGCGAGCCGCGGTCTCCAAGTCGGCAAGTGTCTTGATCGCCGTAGCAGGTACTCGCGGAACGAGGGACTCCCATACTTCGGAGTCGAGAAGGCCCGGATGAGCCTCGCGCATCTGATTCCAGCTCTCGGCGATCGCATCGCCTTGGCGCTGGACCTCGCCCCGCACGTCGGCAAGCTCTTGCGCTCGACGCTGCTTGGTCGCGATCGCTGATTGCAGTTGTTGCAGCCCCGCGGAAACCGTCGCGTGTCGCGTCGCGGTCTCGGCGCTCGCGGCAGCTGGGATTGCGTCGAGTTCAACCTTGAGGGCCTTCCACGCCCTCTCAGCTTCGCTGACCGCAACCTCACGCGCCCTGATGCCTCTCCGAAGCGCGTACTCC
>CAZDGO010000212.1:0-4637 GCA_964504825.1 uncultured Gaiellales bacterium | reverse complement strand
TGAGATGCGTGTGCCCGTCGATGAGTCCGGGAACCAGGGTGAGCCCGGAGGCGTCCAGCACCTCAGCGCCGGAAGGTGGCGGCTCCGCTGCCGAGGCCACCCGCGCAATGCGGCCGTCCTTCACCCACAGGGAGCGGTCAGACAGGAACTTCCCGGTCACCGCCTCGAAGACGGTGGCGTGCGTGATGACCGTGTCGGGCGGCGCCTGCCCCGAACAGACGCGGATCAGCGCGTCCCGCACCATCCCCCTACCCGTCCGCGTTCACGCGGTCTTTGCCGTGCTGCTTGGCGCGGTACATAGCCGCGTCGGCCCGCTCCATCAAGCTCGACCCCTCAGCGTGTCCGTCGCTGAATGCGGCAACTCCCACGCTCACGGTGATGGCGCTCGCGCCGCCCCTCTGGAACGTAAATCGGTCTCTGACGGCCCGGCGTACACGCTCACCGGCCTGCGTCGCTTCCGGGAGGTCGGTCTCGGGCAGGAGCACGACGAACTCTTCGCCTCCGTAGCGCGCCAGTACGTCGGTAGTGCGGATAGCGCCGGCCGTAGCCGCGACCAGCGCCTTGAGTAGCTCATCGCCCTTCGCATGACCGTGGGTATCGTTGTACCGCTTGAAGTCGTCCACGTCGAACATGAGCAGGCTGAGCGGCCGACCGTGCCGGGCCGCGCGCCGTTCCTCCTCCCTGAGGCGCCGGTCGAACAAACGCCGGTTGAATATCCCGGTCAGCGGATCGTGAATCGACTTGTGCCGCACGTCTTCGAAAAGACGGGCGTTCTCAAGGGCGATGGCGATCTGGCTGGAGAGCATCTCCAAGATCCCGATCTCCGGAGCACTAAACAGCCGGGTCTGACGGCGGGCGGCGTACAACACTCCCACCACGCGGTTGCGGTTGACCAGAGGGAGGCCGATGATCGTGCACAGTCCTTCGGCGCGGATGATGTCACCGTATGGCTGTTCCAGACTTGGACTTGCACAGTAGTCCTCCGTCTGGAGGATCGCCCGCTCGGCGACCACCCGTCCGCCGATCCCTTGACCCTCCTCGATCTCCAAGCCTGGGAGTCCGTCGGCGACCAGCCCGTGGTGCGCGACGATGCGCAGTCGACGCTTTGTGCCGGTCAATGTGGCCATGAAGGCCGCATCGGCACCTACAAGCGCGGCCGTCTCGTCCACTGCAAACTGGAGGACCTCCTCCACCTTCAGGGAGGCCGTCACTCTTCGCGCGATCCCGTGAAGCGTTTCTAGTTGGCGCCGTTGCCGTTCCGCCTCGTCCACGTGGTACTGCCGGTCGATGGCCAGAGTGAGCTCCGCGGCCACGGTCTCGAGCACCCTTACCGCCCGCTCAGCGGGAAGGAGGCCGCGGGTGTCGATGACGACGAGTGCGCCGAACGGTCTGCCCTCGGCCGCCAACGGAACGGCGGTCAGACTGCCCTGTATCCCTACCGAATTCTCTGCGGCTTCAACAATGTTGCCCGTGTACGACCACCGTCTCACGTCCGGGACCACCACCGTCCCTGACCCAGCGGCCGCCCACGTTGCGACGCCGGGTGGGCACTCAAGGAAGCCTTCCGGCAGAGAGCAGTTGCGACCTCGTCCGAGAGACCGACCCAATGATGCGGTTCGAGCGACTCGTCTCTTGCCCGGAGAAAGAGGATGCCGGCCTCGCAGGCCATGGCCTCCAGCGCCATCCGCAGCCCCTGGCGCAGCATGAACCCGCGATCCATAGTGGCGCCGACCGACCGGGCAAGAGAGCTGACCGCGGTAAGCTCCCTCACCCGCGAGTCGAGTTCCTGGTTTTGCCCGCTGAGGATCTCCGCATTTCGCATTAGGAAATACTTCATGCTGGTGGTCCCGACGAGCACCACCATGGTGATAAGAAGCGCCTCCACCATGTGATACCAGGACCGCACATCCAAGACCCCGCGCGAGTAGGTGCCGATGACATAAGACCCGACGACGGCCGCCCCGATTGCCGCCGTGTGGCGCCAGGGGAACATAACCGCAGCCAGAAAAACGGCCACAGGGATGGCGGGATTCAGCAGACCCACGCTGCCTCCCGACACAAAGACCGCAGCCGACGTGCCTAGGGCCAACGCCACACCCGCCGCTACCGCTGCAACCTGATCGCTGAGCGCATGCCACGGAGCGACGACCAAGACGACCGCTATCAACAGGTTGAGCGCGGCGGCAATCACGATGTCGGTCTCCCAGGACGGGCCGCCCGCTGTCTGGAGACGAGTGGACACCATCAGCGCCACGGCCTGCCCTAGCATAACCACGGCCAGAGAGATCCGGACAGGACGAGATCCCGGAGCCTGGGCCGCACGGGCGATTACTGCTGTTAGACGAGCAATCATCAGCCTGTCTATCGGCAGACGAACGACTCTTGCTGAGCGGACGCGCGCCGGCGCGGCGCGTCAGACAAACGGATTCACAATACGGACGCCGTCCACGATAGAGTCGTGGCTCAGATCCTCGGAGTAGAGCACCTCTGCGCCGCCTGCTCCCGCCGCCCGCACTATGAGTGCGTCCCAGAATGACATCCGGCTCCGATCGGCAAGCTGGGCGGCGGCAGCGATCATGTCTGCCGTGACGGTCACCAGAGGCAGCACCGCCAGCCTCATCATGGCTTCGAGCGCCGACGCCGGACCGAGGGGCCTCGCCAGCTTCCGCGTGACCGTCACGTAGAATTCCTGTAGCACCTGGGTGCTCAGGAGAACGGTGCCGGCATCGACGCAAGTCCTGAAAAGAGCGATGGCCTTTGCTTGTTTATCAAGCCCATCGGCATCGGCCGCATAGACCAGCACATTCGTATCGAAGAAGCAGAGTGGACTCATCGATCGTGAAGTTCGTCGCGTGTCCAGCGGCTTCCGCCGCTGCCGGCTTTCCCTTCCCCGACGATTCTGAGGAAATCCTCACCCGCATCTCGGTAGACCTGGCGACGCGTGGTCCAGTCCTCGAGATAGGCCCGAAGCACAGCATTCACCGAGGTGCCTTCCACAGCCGCCCGCACGCGTGCGCGCTTGAGCAACTCATCCTCAACGCTGATCGTTAGGTTGGCCATCTTCCTCCCTTGCCCGCCGAGGGACAACAGACCCTTGGCCGGTACGCCTACCCAATCAGTGTAACACGGGAACAACCAGTGCAGCACGGCGGCTTAGGAACGCCGCACGCGCCCCCTTCGCCAGATGTCCCCGACGAGGATACCAATGCCCATGAGCGGCCCGACCGCCGAGAATGCGAAGGTTCCGCCCATGCCTATGACGCCGGCAAGCAGCCCTCCCCCGATCGACCCGACCGTAGTGCCTAAATCATAGGCGACAAAGAGAACGGCCGTAGCCGCGCCCAGACGGGCCCTCGGTGCTCGCCCCACCACCATCGCCTGGAGGCTCGGCTGGGTGGTTCCATAGCCTATTCCGTACAGCACTGCCGACGCCAGCAGCATCGGCAGGTCGCGCGACATCGCGATGGCCACGAGACCGGCTCCCGCAAAAATGAACCCGGCGATAGCCGTCTGACGGTAGCCTATGCGGTCGGAGAACCGACCCCCCACCGAGCGCGCCACGGTCAGAAGAACCGCGTACACAGTGAACCAGATGCCCACACTCCCCAAACCCCGTTCCTTTCCGTACAGCGCGAGGAGAGCCAGAATGAGTCCGAAGCTCGAGATCAAAAGGAACATCAAGGCCGACGGATAGACGGCCGTGCGCTCGAACATCGACCTCAGACGCGATCGCCCGGCCGGGGCCTCCCGCGCTTCTCGCAGGGGGGCGCGCAGCATCGCCGCAAGCGCCAGCGAGATAGCGACGAAGAGGGCGCCGAGCCAGAAGAGATCGGCAAAATCCCCTCTCCCGGCCAGCCAGAGGCCCAGAGGGGGCGCGACGGCCAAGGGTAAGCCCATGGTCACGCCAACGAAGCCCATCCCTTCGCCCAGCCGGGTCTTGGGGACCAGATCGGCGGCGATGGTGCCCCCCGCCGTTGTAGACACGCCGAAGGCGACGCCGTTCAACATCCGCACGGCGATAAGCACGACCAACGTCGCCGCCCACTGCTGCGCAACAACGAGGACCAGGTACGAAAGTGTCCCCAGAAGCCAGATGCTGCGGCGCCCGTATGTATCAAGAGCCCACCCTGTGAGAGGTCGCACCAGCATGGAGGCCAGGGTGAACAGGCCGGTCACCAACCCCGCCGTCGCCGCCTTGCCTCCGAGATGAACCACATAGAGCGGCATGGAGACAAGAAGAATCTGGAAGCTCATGAAAAAGACCACGTTGGAGCCCAGAAGCAGCAGAAAATCGCGGGTCCATAGAGCGGCACGCGGCGAGGCGACGTTAGGAGAAGGCATGCGGGCATTCTACCCCACAGGGGCCGGCGCCTTCCGACGCATGTGAACCAGCAAGAGCACGATAGCGAGCACCGCCAGCGCGGCAGAGAAGGCGAACACGCCCCCCAGCGTCAACACGGCCGCGAGGAAACCCGCGACCACCGAACCTACGGCCAGACCCAAATCGTATGCGATGAGGAAGGTAGCCGTCGCCGCACCCCTCCTGGCCGGTACGACCCGGTGGATGACGATGGCCTGCAGGCTGGGCTGGGTGGTCCCGAACCCGAGGCCATAGAGCGCCGCCGCCGCCAGCAGCA
>CAZDGO010000211.1:0-4659 GCA_964504825.1 uncultured Gaiellales bacterium | reverse complement strand
CCCCAGCCCACGGTCGACCCCATACAGAGCGAGCAGCGCCAGGATCGGACCGTACGTGACCGTGAGCAGGAACACCATCGCCGCCGGAAACAACGAACTCCGCTCGAGCAATGATGCCAACGACGGTCGGGAGAAGGGAGCGGCCGGGCGGGCGCGATGAGGGAAGGGGATGAACAAGCACAAGATCAGCGACACGGCCGTCAGCAGACCCGCGAGCATGAAAAGAGCGCCGAAGTCTCCCCTGCCCACCAGCCACATTCCCACGGCGGGCGAGATCGCCATGGGAGCTCCAACCGCAAGCGTGAAGAAGCCGATGCCTTCACCGAGACGAGTGCGGGGCGACAGGTCTCCGGCGAGAGTACCGGCTGCCGTGGTCTGGAGACCGAAGCCAACCCCATTAATGAGCCGCAGCCCGAGGAGCAGGATGATGCCCACAGCCCATTCGTGGGCGACTATCGTGACCACCGAGAGCGCCGTGCCCACCACCAAGATTGCCTTCCGGCCGTATGCATCGAGCGCCCACCCGGTGAGGGGCCGCACGGCTATGGCGGCGCCGGTGAAGAATCCCATGAGCAGACCGGCGGTACCATCTCCTCCCCCGAGGTGGACCGCATAGAGAGGCAGCGTGGGAAGGAGCAGATAGACGCCCATGAAGTAGAACATGGCCGCGGCCAACAGCATGACGAACCCACGGGTCCAGAGGGGTTCCAGGGGGCGCTCCGCCTCTAGCTTGGGAACAGACATCGAAGCATTCTACCTGTGCGCGCGCCGTAACGGTATGATGTCACCTGACAGGGAGGCTCGGCATGGCGATGGATATCAACGGAAAGCTCGCACTGGTGACCGGCGGATCACGGGGCATCGGCCTCGCCGTCTCGAAAGAACTGGCTTCCCGGGGCGCGTCTGTTTGGATCGCCGCCCGCGACGACGACCGCCTGGCCCTCGCCCGCCGGCAGATCGAAGAGGTGCGCCGCAGCGACCAGCAGGCAGTCGGGACGCTGACGTTGGACGTCGCCGATGCCGCGCAGGTCACACTCGTGTTGGGCGCCTTCAGCACAGAGACGGGGGTGCCCGACCTACTTTTCAACTGCGCCGGCGTGGCCCACCCGGGACGCTTCGAAGAACTCGACCTCGAGATCTTTCGGTGGATGATGGAAGTCAACTACTTCGGCACGGTGCACGTCACCAAGGCCATCGCGCCCGGAATGATCGCCCGCGGTTCGGGACACATCGTCACTGTCTCGTCCATTGCCGGCTTTCTCGGCGTCTATGGCTACAGCGCTTATGGGGCCTCCAAGTTCGCGGTGGCCGGCCTCTCCGACGTGCTGCGGGCCGAGATGAAGCCCCTGGGGGTCGACGTGTCGGTCGTGTTCCCTCCAGACACCGACACCGAGCAGCTGGTCTATGAGTCTCAGTTCAAGCCCGCCGTCACCAAGGCCCTCGGCACGGCGAAGGCGCTCTCGCCCGAGAAGGTCGCCCGCTCCATCGTCAACGGGGTGATGCGTCGACGCTACATCATCACCCCGGGCCACGTAGGGTCCTTCTTCTTCCGCGGTCAGAATCTTCTGGGTGGGCTCGTGTATCCCTTGATGGACTTCCGGATCTCGCGCGCCTGGAAGTCGGCACGTTCCTTCCCGGAGTCCTCGGCTGCACCCGATCCAGTGAAAGACCCCACACCCTAAGCTAGATTCGTATCTGGGAGACGGATGGACATCTTTAAGAAATGCTCTGAGTTCACCGCCGTCAAGGTGGCTATCGAAGAAGGGTACTACCCCTACTTCATCCCGCTCGCGGAGAGCGAAGGCACCGAGGTCGAGGTGCGTGGGCAGCGGCTCATCATGTGCGGCTCGAACAACTACCTGGGCCTGACCAACCACCCCTTGGTGCGCGAGGCCGGCGTGGCGGCGATCGAGCGCTTCGGCACGAGTTGCACCGGCTCCCGCTTCTTGAACGGCAACCTCGAGCTGCACGAGCAGCTTGAGGCCGAACTCGCCGAATGGGTGGGCAAACCGGCCGCGCTCATCTTCTCCACCGGCATGCAGGCCAATCTGGGCACCGTCAGCGCACTGGTCGGTCGTGGCGACATAGCCGTTCTCGACAAGGACGACCACGCCAGCATCGTCGACGGCGCTCGACTAGGTTACGGCACCATGGAGCGCTACCGCCACAACGACATGGTCCATCTCGAGATCGTACTCCAGGGGCTACCCCAGGACCGGGGGGCGCTGGTGGTCGTGGACGGCGTCTTCAGCATGGAAGGCGACCTGGCGCCTTTGCCGCAGCTGACCACTTTGTGCCAAAGGTACGGCGCACGTCTCATGGTCGACGATGCCCACGGCATGGGAGTCACCGGCGGAGGCCGGGGCACCGCTGCCCACTTCGGCCTCACCGACGAGGTGGATCTCATCATGTCAACCTTCAGCAAGTCGTTCGCCTCGCTCGGGGGGTTCGTCGCCGGAGAGGCCGACATCATCAGCTACGTGAAACACCATGCGCGCAGCCTCATCTTCAGTGCCAGCCCCACGCCCGCAAGCACCGCATGTGCACTTGCCTCGCTACGCGTGATGCGCGCCGAGCCGGAGAGGACCGAACGGGTGAACCTGAACGCCGCCCGCATGCGCGAGGCGTTCCAGGCCATGGGCTTCAACACGGGGAACTCCGTCACCCCGATCGTGCCCATCGTGATCGGCGACGATCAGCGCACGTTCCTGACCTGGAAACTACTCTTCGAGAGCGGAGTGTTCACGAATCCGGTAATCTCCCCGGCCGTGCTGCCCGGGCGTCAGATGATCCGCACCAGCTACATGGCCACCCACACCGACGCGCAACTGGATCGCGTGCTGGAGGTATTCGCCACCGTGGGCCGGCAGGTCGGCCTGATCTAGACCCATGCCTGCGCGCGGCCGAGCCTGGTCAGGCCCCGCCGCCCAGCGGGTCGACCGTACGGAGAAGAAAGGGGTTACCCAGCCTGATCCGCTCGGCCCAGGACTCGAAGCCGCAACGCCTCGAGATAGGCTTCGATAACGGGGATCTCAGGCACGAGGTCCTTCAGTTGCCGTTGCCGTTGCCACGGATCGCGTCCTCGCGCGACCTCAGGAGCTTCAGTCGCTCCACCAAGGTATCGAAGAACTCTGCGAGCAGCTCGAGGCGCTCGCTCTCATGGTGCAACTGCAGCAGTCGCTGCTTCACCACCGGCTCGATCTCGAATACACCGGCGATCTGGAACGACCGGGGGACCTCCACAGGACCGTACTTCGGTGAACCCGAGCCGGTGAGCTCCAGCGCCTCCGCGAACAGTCGTTCGACCGCCTGAGTGGTCTGGGGGAGCACCTCCCCGGGCGCGTCGTCGAGGTATTCGACCAGAGCGTTCAGAGGCTGCACATCGGGAAGGTCGGGAGGCCGCAGCTCGACCAAGCGGAACCGCTCACCACCGCGCACGACGATGTTCAGGCGGCCGTCTGGGAACTCCTCCAGCACCGCGCCCACGCGGGCCGTGCAGCCCACAACGGCCAAGCCCTGTTCCCGAGACAGCACGATCCCGAACGGTGCCCTGGTCTCGCGGCATTCAGCGACGAGTCGCTTGTAGCGCTCTTCGAAAATGTGAAGAGGCAACAGCTCTCCCGGCACGAGCACGAGACCCAACGGGAAGAGCGGGAGGAGTTCGTATTCGGCGTCAGCCACGCGTCCTCCCGTCGATCATTCTGACGATTACCTTGACTTCCGAGAGGCCGTCCAGGAAGGCATCCGGCTGCAGATCTCCATACGCCTCGGGGGCGCTCTCCCCGCCGGTGACGATCGCCACCCGCACGCCGGCGTCGCGGGCGGCCAGCACGTCCGTGCGACTATCGCCCACAAAAAGGGCCTGGGCCGCCACGACACCCAGCTGTTCCAGACACCGCCGGAGGCCTTCGCCATCCGGCTTCATGAACCTGACGTCGTCGCGGGTCAGGATGAGATCAAGATGATCGGCGAGACCGAAGCGCTCCACGGCGGGCTCCAGAGCGATGCGCCCGATGTTGCTGACCACGGCCACCAGCAGGCCTCGGTTGTGAAGATCGGCTACCGTCTCTACGGCTTCCGGCCGAAGCCGCCACCGGTCGAGAGCGTCGAGGTCGTAGCGATTGTAGATGGGTTCCAGCCGGGCGCGAAGCTCGTCTTCGCCTGCAGGAGCGCCCTCCAGCCTGAGCGCCCGGTTCCACATCGTCGCGTAGCTGTCGGTAGCGAAGAGGCCGCGCGGGAAACCCAGGTCGGCGAGCCCGTCACGCAAAGCGGCCTCGCCCGCGTCCAGATTCCACGCGAACTCTACCAGCGTCCCTTCGAAGTCGAACAGGACCGCCCGCGGGTCGGCGGGTACGCCACGCGGGTCGGCGGGTACGCCGCTATTCAACCAGCACCAACCCCATCATCATGCCCATGGTCACGCTCTCGCTTTCGGCACACGGCCGTCGACGATCACATCCCCGGCTGGGATGACCCGGGCGGCGGCGGCACCTTCCGTCCGCGCAATCTCAACATAGCGGGCCAGGTGTTCCTGCAGGGCGCTCGCGGCCTCCTCGGGCGCCGGCTTGGCGATCTTCTTCAACAGCACGTGCCTCTCCGTTCGTTCTTCGCATCTCGCCAGCATAGCGCCTGACCGGATCGCCGCACAGGCTGGAACGC
>CAZDGO010000210.1:0-4688 GCA_964504825.1 uncultured Gaiellales bacterium | reverse complement strand
GCCCCCGAGCCCATCAGCACCAAGACGCGCTCGGCCTCCGGGTGTCCGACGTAGTCGAAGAGGTGATACTGCCGGCCGGTGAGGGCCGCGAAACGGTCCATGGCCTCCTGCACCACCCCCGGGCAGGCTTCGTAGAAGGGGTTGCCCGCCTCGCGCCCCTGGAAGAACGTATCCGGATTGGCGGCGGCGCCCCGCAAGACGGGGCGATCCGGGCTCAGCGCCCTCTCCCGGTGGGCCCGCACTTCCTGCTCGTCGATCATCCATCGGAGGTCGGCGTCGGCAAGCTCCTCCATTGTGTTCACCTCGTGGGATGTGCGGAAGCCGTCCATGAAGTGCAGGAAGGGGATGCGAGAGCGGAGGGTGGCCGCGTGGGCGACGCAGGCCAGGTCGTGGGATTCCTGCACCGATCCCGAGGCGAGAAAGGCGAACCCGGTCTGGCGGCAGGCCATGACGTCGGAATGGTCACCGAAGATCGAGAGGGCGTGGGTAGCGATGGCCCGAGCGGCGACGTGGAGCACGAAGGCGTTCAACTCACCGGCGATCTTGTACAGATCGGGCACGAAGAGCAGGAGCCCCTGCGAGGCGGTGAAGCTGGTGGCGCGTGCGCCCGCCTGCAGAGCCCCGTGGATGGCACCGGCGGCGCCGGCCTCGGACTGCATCTCGACTACCTCGGGCACGGTGTCCCAGATGGTGCGGAGCCCCTCCACGGCCCACTCGTCCGCCAGCTCCGCCATGGGAGATGACGGCGTGATGGGGTAGATAGCTATGACTTCGCTCAGCCTGTACGCGACCGAGGCGACCGCCTCGTTCCCGTCGATAGTGACCCTGCGCCGTTCAGGCGCCCGGTACTTGTGTCTCTTCTCGCCCTGCTGCACGCCGGCCATGTGCCCTCCGTCCGATCGCTCAAGCCTATGACATACCCGCGAAAGGCCGGAAAACACACGCGAGTACGGGTTCGATGTCGCCGCGACCTCGGGTCGCGGCTCCCGATGGCTCGTGACAAGGGCTTATCTCTGGTGCAGAACTGGGTGATCGGGCCCATCCTGATGTTCGTTCTCGCCATCGTCTTCTTGCGGAGAAAACCTTCACCGCCGCCTCCGCCAGGTGGGCGTCGAGACGAGGACGGCGCCGAGACAACTCAGACATTCCCGTTCAACGGGTCCAAACGCGGATACCAGCGCTAACCTCGGCGACGTGTTTGGTGCACCCATCCTCCGGAGACCACTACATCCACGGCTTGGGGGCGCAGGGCAAGGAGGACTGAGTTGCTGACCACACGGATCTGTGGACTGTTCGGGATCCCGCACCCGGGGCTGCTCGGCGGCATGGGGGTCGGCAGACGTCGAGGTCGCCCAAGGTACCGAGGGCGGCCGACACGTCGGTCTGATGGGGACAATCGCACTTGTGCCGATGGTGGTGCGGGCGGTCGCGCCGGTCCCGGTCGTGGCCGCCGGTGGGATGGCCGACGGCGCGGGTATGGCGCCCTCATGTTGGGTGCGGAAGCGCGGAGGCAGCATGCTGCGGCGCGACGATCGATTAACCGCCCTCGCCGAGGATACGGCCGGATCCGGCATCACCACCAGAGACTCAGTCACAGGCCGGTAGGCGACACGTGACTCGGGCCGAAAGAAGGGCCGCCCCGAAGGACGGCCCAGCTGCTGAAAAAGGGTGAAGTTGTCGACGACGCCCCAATGCTCCTTCAGCCGGCCGCCCTCGAACCGTCCGATGTGGCTCTCGTCCCAGCTCGCCTCTCTGCCGGTAGCCGGGAATCCCATCAACTCGCCCCGCATGGTGCCATGACCTCTGATGCTGCCTGCCTGCATATCACCAGCGGCAGGGGGCAGACGAAGGGGTGCTCGCACACCCTATTTGAACATCTTCACGATGTGCTTTGCCGGCGTGTCGGCGATCTCCCCGTGTCGGGGTGCCGGCCGGCCTTCACGCGACGCTCAATTCACCGACCCTATGCACGCAGGGGATTTCCCCAGAGATGAGCTCCTTGTAGAGGTCGAGGAGATTCTCGTGCAGTTGGTCCATGGTCTCGCCTTGCGTCCGGTAGTCCGGATACTCTTCAAGCCAGCCCACGAACTTCTCCCCGCTGGGTATGGAAGTCCACCCCATCGTCTGGGCACCGGGCAGGAGCCACCGCCCGCCCTATTCATAGTGCGTCCGTTCACGCGAAGAGCTCGTTTCAGAATGACGCTTCGGCGATAGGGCGCGATGGACGAGCGCAAGGCAAGGACGCAGGGAGTGGGCGTAGCAGCGCTACGGGGGCGACCGAGGACGAAGCAGCGCGCCGTCCAGTGCGTCATGGCGCCCAAGGCTTCATCTTTTGAAACGAGCTCTAACAAAAGACCCGGCACTCCATCCCCAGTGCGGCGGCGGCCTGCGCAATCACTCGATCCGCGGTGGCCACCACCTCAATACCGGCCGAGCGCATGACGCCGAGGTGTAGAGCGTCCAGGGACCGGAGCGGGATGTTTGGATGAGCTCCGAGCAACGATTCCGCCGTGAGGAATGACTCCACGGTATGCGGGAGCAGCACCAGATGACCCAACGCGATATCGCCCTCGAAGGTGGCGAGAACCTTGCCTTGGGTCTCCGAATCCACATGATGCTCCCGCGCGCGCCTGGCCATCAGCGATCTCATCTCTATCTTGGTGAGCAGGCTGATGCAGACCGGGCACACCTGCCTCAGGTAGTCGTCGACATCCTCGGACCGAGCCTCGTTCAGATACCACTTCGCGAGCGCGCTGGTGTCGACGTAGATGCCCGCGGCATCTACCCCCGTTCTCGATCGGCCCTGATAAGGTCCTCGCTGGGAACGGCCATGTAGGGCATACCGGCGCGCAGATCGGCGTGACTGGGAGCGGAGCGGCACGGATTCAGGGGGACCAGTCTCACCAAGGGCCGCCCATGGCGGGTCACCACGACGTCACCGTCTCTCTCGACGATCTCGCCAATCGAGGAGAGCGCCCCTCGCAGTTCTCTGATCGACATGGTGCGCATCGCATTGGCCCTTCGTCTGGAGCTCGTTTCAACACGAAGCCTTGGCCGCCATTGTGTCACAATCTATGGCATTGTGCCACGCGTCAGCAGCTTGGCCACATTCCCGGCGATCCGCTCCTCCAGCACGTTCGCCTCGGCGTTCAGGCGCTCCGGCTCCTCGTTCAACTCCTGGAGGCGCTCGCCGAAGTCCACCCCATCGTGCGGACGCTCGGCCACGCCCACGTAGCGGCCGGGGTGGAGGCGGACGGAACACAACGCGGGGCGGCGATCAGCCCGAACCTAGCCACGCTCCAGGGAATCGCCGAGGAGGCCGGCTTCAGGCCGCTCCTCATGAATGCCCCGGACCTGGATCTCGCGGCGAAGAAGCTCCTCCTTTGCCCGACCGGCGTCCGTCCCGTCCAGGCGTAGCGCAAGTCCGCAGTCGGCTGCAACCCATGCCGGCAGGGGGATGACTTGCAAGGCGATCCCCGCTTCCCGCAGAGCGTCCTCGGCAGCCATGGCTGCGTGGGTGGAAGCGAAGACCAGCACCACCCGGGTCATCCCGCTAGACCGTTATAACCTTGTCTGCCGCCACCATCAGCTGCTGGATCAGCGGCATGGTCCCCACCTCTCCCACAGCCAGACACTCCTTGACCTGGTAGAAGTCAAGGCAGGTCCCGCAGGAGAGGAAGCGCGATCCCCGGGATTCGAGCGCGCGCAAGGCCTCGAGCACGGGCGAGTCGTCTAGGGTGAGGAATACCCCTCGGTTCATGAAGGCGAAGGTCGCGGGGTCGCTGAGCTTTTCAGGCAGATTGTTCCAGAAGGATTGCACCAGCCGTTTGCCGATAGCCTCATCCACTCCCAGGGTGTCGGAGCGGACGTACCAGAGCGTCGAGGTCACAGGGTTGCTCCTTTGTCAGTCGGTCCAAGGCTTCTCCGATCTTCGACTTGGGCCGCTCGGCCACGTCGCGGCAGCGGGGTGCCGATGACCGCCCAGCCAGCCGCTTTGTGGTTCCTGCAGCAACTTGATACGCGCCCGAGGTGGGCCTGTTGGCGCAACTGGGGGTAGCCGCCCCGGCAGGCAGCCCGACCGTTCAGAGAAGCAAGAAGCTTACAGAGACGGGAAGGCGACGTCCCGAGCGGCGCTCATTGTGGCAGGAACGCATCCCGTGCGTTCCGCAGCTCCTTTAATGCAATGGCAAACGAAGCTCCCAATAACATGATCGTGCAGCCTGACGGAAAGATTTTGGTGGGAGGCGATTTCACCCAATTGGGGGGCCAGGTCCAGATCGGCGTGGGGCGGCTCAACACCGACGGCAGCCTGGATACCTCTTTTGATCCGGGAGCCATCGTTGATGAAATGGATGCGTTGGCCCTGCAGGCGGACGGGAAGGTTCTGGTGGGTGGCGATTTCACAATGATTGGAGGCGTGCCTCGCGCCGGTATTGGCCGGTTGAACGTCGACGGCAGCCTGGACACCGCCTTCAACCCGGGTACCGCTGGAGATGGTTTGCATACGTTGGTCGTGCAACCCGATGGCAGGATTTTGGTCGGGGGCTTTTTCACAGAGTTGGGCGGGCAGGCGCGCACGAACATCGGTCGGCTGAACCCCGATGGCAGCCTGGACACTGCGTTCAAACCTGAAGTGAACAGCGCTGTGAATACATTCGTCGTCCAACCGGACGGGAAGATTCTGGTGG
>CAZDGO010000209.1:0-4696 GCA_964504825.1 uncultured Gaiellales bacterium | reverse complement strand
AGCGCCGGAGCCTGAGCTTTGATCGCTCCGATCGGGTGACTGTTCTCGAGGACAATCTCTTCCAACCGATGAATCCCGAGACCCGATCCGAATTCGAATCAGGCGATGGCGGCGAACTCGGAACCGCCGACGATCCGGGCAGCATGCATTCGTTGATCTCGTCGTCGGCGTTGTGCTGCAACTCCTTCGATGCCTGGCGGGGAAAACCCTTGGGCGATCTCGCGGCGGCCATTGGGCTCGATCGCTTCTATACGGTCTACCGCTTCGAGTCGAAGCACCCGACCGGGCTGCTCGGCAAGGCTCCCAACCTCGACGTTGAGCTTCAGGCTCCGGGTTTGATGCCGGTGGCGATCGAGTCGAAGTTTTCCGAAACCTATCGGCTTGCGAAGAACGCCTTCAAACCTTCCTACTTCTCGGATCGGGCATCGTGGACTGGCCTCGAGTCGTGGAGGAGTGCGGCTGTGGCCATCGACGGCGGCCAACTGTCCTTCGTCTCATTGCACGCCGCCCAACTTGTCAAACATGCTCTCGGGTTGTCACGGCGATACGGACCCGACGGCTTCGCACTGTTGTATCTCTGGTACCGGGTCCCCGGGGCGGCGGGCGATGCGCACCAAACCGAGATCGACCGATTTGTCGACGCGGTCGGCGATGCCGTCGATTTCAGGACCGCCGATTATCGCGAAGTGTTTTCACGGATCACCGACGGCCCACCCGGCTGGATCGACTATCTGCGAGCGCGCTACTTGATCGTTTGATCAGCCAGCGGAGATCGGGCAGCTGGGCCGATCCGCAAGAGGCGACTCCCAGCCTGGCAGCCAATCGGCGAACTCAAGGCGATGGCATTTGGGCTGAACCCGCCGCACGGAGCCGGCTGAAACATCAGCCAGCGATCGATAGGCCAAGGAAACAGCAGAGGATCCGTATGCCGCGGAGGTCTTTTCGCTAGCGTCGCGCTCCGGAGGACACAACATGTTCGTGAGGGAAGGTTCCGCACCGACAACACCCGAGGTTGTTGAGCTGAGGGTCCATGGTGTCGGAGGCGCACCACCAAGCCAACTTCTAGGCGACCCAGATCCAATACTCGTCTCCGGCAATGTCCTGGCCGGATTCTGGAGGCCCGAACGGCGAGTCCCTTGGATCGGGAAGGCCCCGTGGCTCGTTCCCCCGCCACACGAGCTCCCTAGAGAGTCCGACCCGCCCGCCGACGTTAAGGCTGATCCAAAATCAGTTGATGCAGACGAGCCCCCTAGAGAGTCCGGCCCGCCCGCCGACGTTAAAGCTGATCGAGAATCGATGGGCGCGGTCAAGCTCCCGCCTCAACGCTATCCGATGGAGGCCTTTTCATGGGGTGGCCTTACGTCGGGTAGTTGGACCCGAGCGCTGTGGATACTGCTCGCGCCATTCGCTTTCGGCAACGCCGCTGGCTGGATGCACGAGCCCAATTGCCCGGATGAGGCTCCGGGGAGCGATCAAAGGGCCAAAGCACCCTTCCAGAAGCAGATGGCCACATGGTTCTGCTTGACGCTGACGGTGGCGCCGATCTGGATGATGGCATTCCTAGCAGTCGACCTGGTTGCTTATAGATGCGGCTGGCAGTCGTTCGAGTGCCGAAGCGGACATTCATGGCTCGCGGCCATCGTGGATTGGGCCTCTCAGAGCCACAAGATTCTGTTCGTCAATTTGGGCGGTGTGGGTCTTCTCTTTGCGGTTGCGATCCTTGTACCTGTGCTCGTCCTCATCCTCCTTTGGTTGGTGGGGAGAGCGAGCTCCCGCGACTACGAACAATTCAACATGGGGGACCCCCCCGAGCCGCAGACACACAACGAGGTATCCCTTCGAAATCCCCACTTCTGGCGTAGCGACCGACCGGTTCGGCGGCTGCAGAGGCTCCATCTGGCGGTCGGCGTCGCAGCTGCACAAGTGAGCTTGGCAGGAGCGATGATTGAAGGTGCCACTGACGATCCCACCACTCGACGTCAGATGCAGGTCTTCCTTTGGCTCGGCCTCGGTTTCGTTGCCGCAGTGATGTTTCTGACGACTCGATCCTCGACGTTTGCACGCGACCTCAAGGGGCATCCGACGCGCGATTTGCCGCCGCAGATAACACTCTGGGTGGCAGCCATCTTGCTCCTGGTTACAGTGCTCTTCGCGATCGGAGGACCGAGTGGTGACCCGGCTGGTGTAGCCACACTCGACCCGTGCGACGCGACCTCATGCGTAACACACACGGTCCTCAAACCGATGGGGATTTTCGTTCGCCTGGGCCAGTCTTTGACCGCTGTGCAGATTTTCCTTGTCATCCTGATGTTGGGTAAAGCCCGGGGAGGCAGGCTGCGACGCTTGTTGGGCGCCTTGACGCCATTGGCCTTTTCGTTGATGGTGGCTGTGCCCGTGCTCCGGCACAGAGGATGGTTGCCCGGATGGGTAAAGACCACCGGTTGGCTTGACCAAACCACGGAGGCGATTCGGGCGAGTGTGGGCGGGTTCGCGTACACCAGCGCGGTCGTCATCTTGCTCAGTCACATTCTGCTGCGGCGACGATTCAGCGTTGCCAAGGCTTTTCTTGGGTTCGGCCCTAGTGCCTTATCCGCTCTCGCTGCATTCGCGTGGGGTTCCTTTTGGGCAGGGAGCGGCGCCTTAGTAGCGGACATTCTCGATGGTGACGGCTCGACCGTCACCCTGCTACCTCCCGCTTGGTTCGCGTGGATGGCCACCTCGTTCGCAGCTCTGATCGTCGGAGCGATTGCTGGCTTCGTCGGGCTCCTGCTCTTCGCTAAGCGGCCATCGGACCACCAAGCCGTCATCAATCAGTATCCGGGCCTTACGCTCGACGACGCCCGTGTGAAATCCATCGCCAATGCGTATCGCTGGAGGAGAATCGTGGCGCGTGCCGACCGGATGCTCGCATTCGCCGAAGCTCTAACGCTTGGCTTGGCGACATTTCAGATCACTCGTTTCTTCATGACGGGCAAGGCCGTTGGAGGGTTCTGGTTGGATATTTCCAACTTCCTAGTGTTGCTGCTCCCCGCCGGCCTGTACCTCGGGATGCGGTGGGCCTTTAACTCTGCAGCCGGTCGGCGAGGGGTCGGCTCGGTGTGGGACGTTGTCACATTCTTCCCACGGACGTTCCACCCGTTTGCCCCCCCTTGCTATGGCGAGCGCGCTGTTCCACAGCTCGCCTTCCGGTTGGCCAAGCTCACGGAATTGGACAATGCCGAGGCGGGCAAACGCCAAGGCGTTGTTGTTAGAGCGCACAGCCAGGGAACGGTGGTCGCCTTGGCGGCGATCCTTCAAGCAATGGTGCATCCCAACTTCGACAAAGACCGCCTGCGATTCGTCACATTCGGATCTCCACTAACGATGCTCTACTCGCGAGTTTTCCCGGCCTACTTTGCCGGCCTGGTGGGATGGCTGGCCCGCGAACTCAACGGGTCGCCCGAGGAGCTGCGCTGGATGCACTTTCGGGCCCGGACCGACCCTCTGGGCACGAAGCTGTTTGAATACCGCGACCCCACCAACCCGCGGTTTGGGCCGTATCCCGGTGCCCAGGACCTCGGCCCCATTCCGGATCCGTTAGGCCAGGAATCGATCCTTGGTGAGGATGGCCCGCCGATCGGCGGCCATTCGACATATTGGAAACACCCCACAGTGGACGCAGCGGTCGCGATGTTCTCAGGGCAGCTTGCCAATGACGACGGGCTTACTGATTGGGCAAGAGCCCAACTGTTGGTTGCCGAACCATGAAGACTCGCACGAAGTGGCCGGTGAACGGCCCAGGCAAGAAACGGTGGGTGCACGAGTACGGGTCGGGCAATCGTGCCGCCATCGTCCTGCTCCACGAAATGTCGGGGGTCAGCCCTCACCTTGAAAAGCTCGCCAATGATCTGGCTGCCGCCGGTTACCGGGTCCTCGTCCCCGAACTCCTTCCGTTTCGGAGCGATCCCACCAACCTTGTGCCGCTTTGTCTGATGCGCCAGTTCACAGTGTTGGCGAGCGGCCGCCCAAGCCCTATAGCAACCTGGATACGAAGCTTCTGCAACGAGTTGGCTGGAAATCCGCCTCGTCCTGTGGCCGTCATCGGGATGTGCGCAACCGGCGGGATAGTCCTCTCACTCCTTTATGAGGACGCGGTTAGTGCTGGAGTCGTTGCTCAGCCGTCGTTGCCATTCCGCTTTGGTCATCGCATTATCACCAATTGCGAACTCGGTTGCGCTCCCGACGAGGTTTCGCTTGCATCGGCCTCGGGGAAGCCAGTACTCGCGTTGAGATTTGAGCTAGACCGATGGTGTCCGGCCGATCGCCTCGAAAGCATGAGGCGCGCATGGGATTCTGGGGACCAGTCCGAGAATCTTCGCCTCGTCGAGTTTCCCGGAAGAGGACACTCGACACTGACGCTGCATCGAGATTGCGCCGTCGTCAACGGTCAAACCAGCATCCAAATTCTCATTGAATGGCTGGGCGAAAAACACCCCCCAAACCAACCAGCTTGATTAGCGGAACGAGCTCTCCCCGACCGCCGAGGAGATCACCGGCTGGCTCGACGATGTCGGTGCCCTGACCGAGATGCTCGATGCCGCCGGGCCGTCAGGACGACCCCGTAAGGCCAGCCGCGACCCTCTTGCTCTATGCATATAGATGATGCATACTTATCCATATGCGAACCACCATGAACCTCAAGGACAATCTCGTCGCC
>CAZDGO010000208.1:0-4712 GCA_964504825.1 uncultured Gaiellales bacterium | reverse complement strand
ACAGTTCCTAGAGGGACTGCGCTCCTATTCGAGCCATGAGGTGTCGGTACACGGGTTGCCCGGGCGTCACTGGAAGTGGCGCATGCACGGGGGGGCGGTCAGTCTGGCGCGGTCAGCCGGCGCCGCGATGGCGAACGGCGCTCCACACGTCTTGTTCGCGTCCGGAATGCTCGATCTGCCGACATATCGTTCCCTGGTGCCCTCCAGCGTGGCCCTTGCACCGGCCATGCTGTATTTCCACGAGAACCAGCTCACCTACCCGCTTCCACCCGGCGTAGAGCGCGATCTGGGCTATGGGCTGCGGCAGCTCGTGAGCGCGGCCGCGGCCGAGGCGGTGTATTTCAACAGCGCGTTCCATCGCGACGACTTCCTGTGCGCCGCCGCCGACCTGCTGGCGGCCATGCCCGACGAACGCTGCGAATGGCTGGTGGACGAAGTGGCCGCCCGCTCTCGCGTTCTGCCGCTGGGGTGCGATCTGCGCCGGTTCGACGAGTACGCGCCTCGACACGGCGACGGCGACCCGCCGGGCGAGGGCCGCAACGCGTCGGCTGGGAACCGGTGGGGCGATGCCGAGCGGGGACCCTTGATCCTCTGGAACCAGCGGTGGGAGTACGACAAAGCCCCGGGTGAGTTCTTCCGAGCGCTCTATGCGCTCCAGGAAGCGGGTGTCGCGTTCCGGGTGGCAGTGGCGGGCGCAAGCCAGGGTCTGCCCTCGGCGGAGTTCGTCGAGGCCCACAAGAGGCTCGACCGGCACATTGTGCAGTGGGGGCGGCTCGACCGGTTCTCCGACTACGCTGATCTTTTGTGGCAGGCCGATATCGTGGTGTCTACGGCTCTGCACGAGTTCTTCGGCGTGGCGGTGGTGGAGGCCCTCTACTGCGGCTGCCGACCGGTGCTACCCCGGCGTCTCAGCTATCCGGAACTCGTTCCTGCTGAGGTTCACGACCGCGTCCTGTACGATGACGGGGGCATCGTGCCGCTACTGAGACAGGCGATGATCGCGCCGCGGCCGTGGTCGTCCGATTGGCAACGCACCTGGGTGACCCCGTACGATTGGGGATGCATGGCTCAACGGTACGACGGGGAGATTTGGTCGTGTTGGGAGAATGGTTGTTCGCGGAGACAGACCGCGGGGAACAGGGTCCGAGGGATGGCTGCAGACTAGAGGTCCGGCCAGGGAGCCGGGAAGAGCGGGAAGGGGCGCGTATGGACCGACTGTCTATCGACTACACCTATTGCATGGAGGAAGCCCTGGGTCTCCAGGGCGGCTTGTCGCGATACCTCTTGGAAGCCGTACGGCTGCCCCTCGAGCAGGTGCGGAAGAACCTGCTCGAACATCGTCGGGGCGGGGGCTTGGCTTGGATGGAACTGCCCCACCGCGATCCCGAGGAGCTGCTCGCGTACGCTGCCGAGGTGCGCGGTCGCTTCGACACCCTGGTGGTGCTGGGCATCGGCGGCTCCGCCCTGGGCACGACCGCTCTGGCGACGGCTCTCCTTCATCCGTATCACAACATGTTGCCGAAGGCCGAGCGCTCGGGTGCTCCCCGACTCTTCGTGGTCGACAACGTAGACCCAGACGATATCGCCGGTCTATTCCAGTACATGGACATGCGGACCACCCTGGTGAACGTGGTGTCGAAATCGGGGTCGACCGCCGAGACCATGGCCGCGTATCTGATCGTGCGCCGTTTGCTCGAGCAGCAGGTGCCGGCCAACCAAACAGCGCAGCATCTCGTGTTCACCACCGACCCGTACAGCGGGGTACTGAGGAAGATCGGCCGGCTCGACAAGGTGCGCCTGTTCGAGATCCCCGCAGGGGTGGGGGGGCGATTCTCGGTGCTGAGCCCGGTGGGGTTGCTTCCCGCCGCACTCCTGGGGATCGATGTGCGCGGCCTCCTTGCAGGTGCAGCCTCGATGTTGGCTCGTTTCGAGGAAGCCGACGTGGTGGCGAACCCGGCGTATGTGTATGCGGCTCTGCACTTCCTCGAGGATACGCGGTTCCACCGACGCATCAACGTGATGATGCCGTACTCGAACCGCCTCCGCGATGTGGCCGGCTGGTACCGGCAGCTCTGGGCGGAGAGCTTGGGCAAGGCGGTCGATCGACAGGGGCGCACCGTCCATGCCGGGCTGACTCCCATCCGGGCCCTGGGAGTCACCGACCAGCATTCGCAGATGCAGCTGTACGTCGAGGGACCGGATGACAAGGTGGTCACGTTCGTGCGCGTCGAGCGCTTCGGGCAGGAAGTCGTGATTCCCACGCTGCAGGACGACGACGACCCGCTGGCCTATTTGGGTGGTCACTCACTGGGCGAGCTGCTCAATACCGAGCAGGAAGCCTCCGCGTGGGCGCTCGCGAGGCGGAAACGGCCGTCACTGACGATCCATGTGCCCGCTGTCGATGCACCGTCGCTGGGGCAGCTCTTCATGTTGCTGGAAGCCGCCACGGCGGTGACCGGCGAACTCTACGACATCAACGCGTTCGACCAACCGGGTGTGGAGCTCGGCAAAGAGGCCACCTACGCACTGATGGGTCGCGCGGGCTTCGAGAATCTGGCCGCCGAGATCCGCGGAGGAGTAGTGGACGGTGAGAGGCCCGAGGCAGGCCCAGCCAAGGGCGGCCCTCCCCGAGAAGTCGCGCGATACCTGGTCGCGTAGCGTGATGGGCGGCATGTACTGATGAAGGCACTGATCCTGGATGGGAGCCTCCGCGGCGACGAAGCGACCGTGGTGGTGGGAAACCGGGTCGCGCGACAGTTGCGGGATGCGGATTGTGCCGTGGACCGCAGGCTCCTCCGCGATCTTGAGGTAGCTCCATGCCGTGCCTGCCTCGGCTGCTGGACGCAGACTCCAGGCATATGCACCACCGACGACGCCGCCGCGGGGTGGCGCGGGACATCGTGCAGGCCGATCTGCTGGTGCTCTTGACCTCGGTCATCTTCGGCGGGTATTCGAGTGCGCTGAAGAAGGTTCTGGACCGGTCGATAGGCAACATCTCTCCCTTCTTTGCGACGATCATGGGTGAGACTCACCACCCCGCTCGGTACAGTCACGCAGCCCGCCTGGTGACCATGGGAGTACAGGAGGTGCGGGACGATGCGGCGCAGGCCGTCTTTCGCACCCTTGCCGCGCGGAACGCGGTCAACTTCCACGCTTCGGCGGCGGCCTCAGGGGTGGTGGTCTCGACCGAAGGTCCCGACGCGGCGGAGGCTATGGTGGAGAGCCTGCTCGAGCAGGTGGGGGTGGGGCCTGGCAGCCACCGGCCGCTCCGTAGTGCGGCCGACTCACCGGAGGCCCGTATCACCACGGAGCACCTTCTCGAGGTGGGTGCGGGAACGGCGTGTTCGGGGGAGCGCCCGGGTCGCGCGCTCCTGTTGGTGGGGAGTCCTCGGCGCAGGCGGAGCACGTCGGCCATATTGGGCGAGCATCTCGCCGGATCCCTTGAGCATTCGGGGATCATGGTCGATCGTCTGACCGTGCGCGAGGTGCTCGAAGGGGAGGGGAGCGGTCAGGACGCGTTGGCTTCGGCTCTCGATCGGGCCGAACTCCTGGTGCTGGCGTTCCCGCTCTACGTGGACGCGGTGCCGGCGCCGTTGGTGGCGGTGCTCGAGTGGGTGGCGGCGCGTGGTCTGCCGGCCGACCGCGCGGTACGGGTGGCTGCCTTGGTCAACAGCGGTTTTCCAGAGGCCGTTCAGTGCGCCCCGGCGCTGTCTGTGAGCCGGTGCTTCGCGGTGGAGACAGGCATGTCGTGGGCCGGCGGCCTCGCTCTGGGTGCGGGGGCCGCGATAGACGGGCGGGCGCTGGATGCCGCCGGGGACATGGCGCGTTCGGTGCGCCGGGCGCTCGATCGTGCGGCCGAGGCCCTCGCCGAGGGACGACCGCTGACTCGGGAGATGGTAGAGACTATGGCCACGCCGATGATGCCCGCGTGCGAGTATCGTCTGCTGGGCGATCGAGGGTTCCGCTCGCGGGCGAAGGCTCAAGGAACTGAGAACCGCCTCGCCGACAGACCATACGAACCGTGTTTGGCCGCGGAGCCAACTTGGAAGCGTACTTCTGACGCGCGGGCAGCGGTCGGGGAGCGCGCTCGGGGCGTGTTCCCGTGAGATGCGTGCTGTGCTTCGGTCCCGACAGGCCGAGCGAATGGAGGAGACGGCGATGGTCGACATGAAGCTCAAATCCGGCGGTGGAGACGCGCAACGTGGCTTGGTAGGTCTGGTCAAGGCCGAAGACGCCTCGGTGAGACAAGGGGCCGCAGGCATCGTGGTCGCCGGCCATGACGCCACGCTTGGTCAGGCGGCGGCCGGCGCGGTGGTGGCCCGGGGAGATGTTCATGCAACCGGGACGGGAGCTTCGCTGATCGCCGCGGGCCATGACGTCGCGCTCACCGCGGGCGGGGCTCAGTTCATCGTGGCTCGGGGTGACATCTCCGTCACCGCGGGCGGGGGGCAGTTCCTGGTGGCGGCGGGTGACATCTCGCTCACGAGGGGCGGCGCCGGAGTCGTGGTCGCCGCTAGAGAGGTGCGGGTCGGCCGGGGCTACGTTGGCCTGCTGGTCTCTACGTCCACGGTGCTGGAGGAGGGGGCCCGGGTGCTCTTCACGCCTCGGCTGGCGGGCATCTTCGGGGTGGCGACAGGAGCCGGCGTTGGTTTGGGTATCGGGGCGGCGCTCCTGCGGCGGTTCGGCCGGCGCCTGCGCGGATAGGCCCGCAG
>CAZDGO010000207.1:0-4760 GCA_964504825.1 uncultured Gaiellales bacterium | reverse complement strand
CCCATCGCTTTGGAAGTTTTCTCGGCAGCCGCAACGAAGGTATCCTTCCACTTGGCGAGTTCTTCAGCCTCCTGCCCGCGAAGGAGAACATTTTTCCATTCCTGTATTTCGCTTCTGAAGGAAACCAATGCTTCCAATAAATCGGCTTCCTGATTTCGCAGCTCCGTCGAGTCCGTGGAGACGCTGTCATACATGATGGTGCTTCCCTTTTCGGTCTCTTCCATGAGGCTTTTCAATTGGCTTTCCGCCGTCGCGACTGCCTGGACTGCCAAAACATACTTGTCGAAGGCGCTGCCTTGGGATTGCAGGATCCGGCGGGCGTCACCGGTACTCTCTTCGATCGCCTGATTGCCTTGGCCCGATTTTTGTAATTCATCGAGCGCTCGGCTTAGTTCCCCGGTCTTCGCGTGAAAGGCGTCGGCAGCGGCCTTGGTCCGGTGATTGCTGTAATCGGCGGCCAGATTCTCCAACTCAACGATTACATTTTTCGTGCGCTCGGCTGCTACAGCCTGGGTATCCAAGGTCGCGAACAATTGCCGAAAGCCGTCCGAACCCTCTTTTAAACGACTATACGAGAGGACCGCCAAGGCTCCCATGAGAACGAGAATCAGTCCAAAACCAAGACTGATCTTGGCTCCAACTTTTAGATGGTTTAACATAATATGTTTAGCATGATTAATCCGGCGAGATTGCCGAAGCGGGGTTGGTTTGGTGGGATAGATTCTGTTCGGGAGGAGATTACGGGTTGGGGGGCGTCATGCCGAGGAGATGTCCTTCGCCAAGGAGGCGGCCTCGGCTACCAGCATCACCTCATCGGTGTTAAGGATCCGATCCATATCGAGGAGGATAAGAAATTCATTCTCCCGCTTGATCAATCCACGGATGAAATCTGTATGCCAGCGGGCTCCCGCGCGGGGCGGGGGGTGGCTCCTGTTCGGCGACCGGCGACGACTGTTGTGGAAGACGCCCTGCGCGCGGGTGCCGCCGGATGAACCCCTGATCGACCTGATGGAGTGTGTGCGCTCGGCGGCATCGCCGGGAGCGGCGTCACGGTGACGCATCGACCACCTTGAGCCGCGACAACTCCGCCAGGAGTCCACGCACATCCGCTTCGATCTCGCTGCGGGGGACGTCGGGGTGGGCTCCGGCCACATGGTCTATGATGGCGTCCTCGGGCATGGCCTCGGATATGACCTGGACGGCGAGCCACGCGGTCTCGTTGAGTTCGTAGATGGCGCCTGTGCCTGTGTCGGTCACGTAACGCCTGCCGCCGCCCTGTGTGGGGATAATTCCCTCCCGCAGCCGGTAGCCCCCCAAGGCCGTCAATCCCCCGTTCCCTTCTTTCGGCCGGTCACCTGGAGGTGCGCCGCCATTGCGGCCATCCGGGGGTCGTCGGCGAGCCTTTTCTCCATGTCGATGAGAGTGGTTGCGGTGGCTTGTCCTCCCCGCAGCAGGTCTTGCATGCGCGGGGCGGCAACGAACGTGGACAGGTGGCCCTTACCCGTGACGCGCACGTCTACCGCGCCCGCCTGCCCGAACAGCATGGCGAGTTCGGTGGGGTCGAATGCGTGGACGGGGTTGCCATAGGGATCGACGGATTGTCCGCTAGACGCGCACTGGAGGGCGGTCTCAAGATCCCCCTGCAAGAGCCGGCCCAGCACGGCGATCCATCGATTGTCGCAGGACACGTAGAAGCCGCCGCCGGGCCGAAGGACGCGCAGGATCTCGCCCGCCGCCTCGCGCTGGGACCCGATGCAGTAGCAGAGGGGATCACCGTCCGAGAAGACGAGGTCGAACGCTGCGTCGGGCAGCGGCATGTCGTGCATGCCCGCCTCGACGAAGGCGACATCGGTGAAGCCCCCGGCTTCGACCTTGGCACGTGCCACGTCAAGCATGGCGGGCGAGGGGTCGAGCAGGGTGACGTGGTGACCCTCCCGGAGGAAATGGAGAGACAGCCTGCCCGTCCCTGCCCCCGCGTCGAGGACGCGGCCTTGCCTGGCAGGGGTCAGGGACCTGATGCAGTCGAGTGTCAATTGGTCCCACATATCCTGTTGGGGGGGTGCATGTTGGTCGTACTCGGAGGCAATGGGGTCGTAGGACCGCAGCGCACCCGCCCCCCCATGTCGCGTGGCCATTTCTATCTCAGGAATTATCTCAAACATGTGAATTCCGCAGCTTCATGCGCAGAAATAGACAAGGAAAAAGGTGAAGGAGCACGATATCTTATTTACTCTATCAAAGGCACATTGTGAATGTGGGGAAATTCACAGAGTTATCGCCAACGCTGACGTCCACCGACGCACCAACCGTAACGCTTGGGCCCTTCACTGCTCCTGTGAAACCTGCTGCTTGTATCAGTGCGTTCAGAGCCTCGCCAGAACCACTGAAGTTTACTTCTGCCCCTTCAGAAACATCGACCCCCGGGATCACTTGCGTCCCTCCTCCGATTGTCAGCATTTGGCAGCAGTAACTCGCTTCACTCTCGATTCCAATCTGTTCGACTAAGGGTTTCGTATACATGGTTCACACCTTGTTTTCCCCGGCGTGCCGGGGCACCGCCCACTCTCGGGAGGCGGACCCTTGCTATCTGCGCGAGAAAATAAACCCTCAGGTACCGTGGAGCCACTGCATCGTGCGGATTCCCTCCATCGCCCAGAAGCGACCCACGCAGGATGAGCTCGACTTGTTGGCAAGATTGCCTGCAGACGGCGCAGACATCTCTGGCCGCCTGCTGCGGAAGCGTTTGCGCGAGGCCAACTTCTTCGAAGGCTCTACTCCAGAGAACCCGACGAAGGGTCGGGAGACGGGTCAACTCGCCACGGTCCTCCGTCGGCCATTGCAGTGGCACGCCGCCGAACAACACAAGAGCGGCCAACGCAACGTCTACCTCCTCGGACCAGTCGGACCTTGCATCCTCGACATGTTCCCAGCCGCCGAGATGGGTCTGTCCAAGTCCGCCTCACACGACGGCCGCAGGAAGTAATGAAGCGGCTTGCCCTTTCGGCGGTGTGGCGAGGGCGCAAACGGAAGCGAGGCCCGGGTGGCTGGCTCCCCACCAAAGCCACGTTCGTACTGAACCCCTGCGGGAGATGGTGCGCGAGGCGGAGGAAGTCGTCAAGGGCCAGCTCAAAGCCATCGAGGAGCTGGACGACAAGGGCGAGAGCATGATTCGTCTCGACGTTGTAGCCTTGGTCCTCGGCCTGACCCTTGGCAGCCTCACCCTTACCACCTACGGCGATCAGGGGACGCTCGCCGTGACTGCCCTTGGCTTCACCCGCGCCGGTTTCCTTGCCGCCTTGGTCAGCCTCTACATGCTCGTCCACTCTTACGCGAGTCTCGGCGGTGAACGCAACGCGGGCGGCAACCCCGACCCGAACGACTTCCCCCGCCGCCACAAAACTAAGGGCATGGACCTGGAAATCCACTTCGAAGGCCTCCTGGACGGCCAAATTCTGGCGTTCAACCAGAATTGGGACCTCATGCGTCGCATGACGCGCTGGCGACGCAAGGGAACCAAGGTTCTGGCCTTCGTCGCCGTTCCCCTCTATCTGGTTGGCATTGTTCTTGTAGTAGTGCTTGCATTGGTTTAGCCCATGGTGCCTGAAAAGGGAACCACTGGCTCGGGCCGTCCGGCGCCCGAGCCTACCCGGATGGCGCTGTTTGGGAAGAGCTACCGCAAGGAAAGCATTCTCGAGCAGGCTGCAGGAGACAGTTCGGAGGACGGTGGCAAGCGTGACGACTGACAAGCCCGCAAAGGCTCCGACGACGCCTCCCCGCCCCGCGCCCGAACCGACGACGCCGGTGCAGATTCCGATGGGCGACGGCAACCGTAACCGGATGGCGCTGAACACAGAGTCTCCCAAGCAATAGCCTGGAGCGTCTTCCCCCTTCCCCTATCTTCCTCTCTTCGCCCGCCGTGGCGTTCTGCGGACGAGGCTGTTCGGTTCGGGCGGCTACGTCAGCGCTGCGCTGACGAGCGCCCATCCGGTTCCCAGTTCACCGGCACGGAACGGCTGCAAGCCAGTGATGTCCGCTACGAGTACGACTTAGCGCCGCGCCTAGCGCTAGCCCTTCCCCGGGACCTTGCGGAAGCCGAGGAAGCCGCCCCACGCCACGAAGCCGCCGCCCAGGAGCTTGACCGCGATAGAGATGGGCAGCGGATGCCGGCCGACCCAGCCTGGCACGCCATCGACCTTGGCGAACTCCGTCACCAGGTCCGGCGAGACGCCTGCCGCGATGGCGCCCACGGCCAGCAGGACCATGGCGGCCCACAGGGAGCCATACCGCGGCAGGAGGGCCAGCACAAGCTGGGCGCGCGGCGAGTCCTTCGACTCGCGCTCCGGGTCCTGCAGGATGAGCGTCGCGGTCTCGCGCTGGTAGACGCGGTCGCAGCGCAGGATCACCATGGAATGGGTCTGGGTCCCGACGGAGTGCCGGAGCTCTCCGGACTGCGTCACGGCGGCGCTGCCCGCGATGTCGGGCTTCAGCGCGCGTGCCTCCCCGCTCTCCAAGTGGTGCTCGATCTCCAGGTGGTACGAGCGCCCGGATTTGAGGTGGTAGGCGCGCCTGCCACAGTAGTCCTCCGTCCTGATTGCGTCGCGGTCCGCGTCCTCGCCGTGCTGCTGGGCAGAGTGGAGCGCGGCGACGCGGAAGAACGCGGCCCCGCCCAAGCTCGGCTGCCGCGCGAGCTTCGCGGCCAAGAGGTTCCAGTCGCCTTCGCTCGTCCGGCGGCCGTCGCGGAACCCGGCCGCCTCGAAGAC
>CAZDGO010000206.1:0-4762 GCA_964504825.1 uncultured Gaiellales bacterium | reverse complement strand
TCCTTGACGCCGAGGCGCTGCGCGTTGGAGTCGCGACCGTTGCGCGAGCTGCCGCCGCCTTTCTTATGAGCCATGAGAAATCTCCTTAGCCGATCTTATCGACCGCGATACGCGTGAGCGAACTGCGGAAACCGTTCTTGCGGGCGAACCCGCGCTTCGGTTTGAACTTGAAGACGATGAGCTTGGGCCCCTTCAAATGCTCCACCACGCGTGCCGTCACGGTGGCGGACTCGCCGGCGAGCGGCAGACTCACCCCATCGTCGCTCGAGACGAGCAGCGAGCGCAACTCGACCGTCTCTCCCTCGGCGGCTTTCAAGCGGTCGACCACCAGCTCCTGGCCAACCTCCGCCCGGTACTGCTTGCCGCCTATGTCAACGATGGCGAACATGCCTGCTCCTCGTGTGGTGACTGTCTTGACGCAGCGCCACAGACCCATCCGGGCGCTGCGAGCGCCCTAGTATAGCAGCGGTCACTGTCTCCGACCACTGCCGGCTCTCCTACCGCCGTGTCGATGCGCATGCTAGCCGGCACGCACCGGATGGGCATATGCGCATGTGCGGGTGACCTCATCGACGACCACCCTGATGGTGCGGCCCACGTCGCCACCGGAACCCTTGACGCAGACGGGGTACCCGTCGAGGCGCGCGACCGCGTCCCGCCCGTCATATGCATGAGGCTCGCGGATGGTGAGGTCGAGTTCCTGTCCGGCCACCACCGGAAGAGACGCGCGGCTGATGACCTCCCTCGCCCCTTCGGCGCTGATCGCCGCGTGGTCCGGATCGACCCAGGAGAGGCCCTCAAGGCTGAAGAGCCTACCGGTAGCCTCTTCGACCGCGCGCAGACGGGCCTTGCCATCCGCCAGCATCGTGCGTACCACGCGGGGGTGCACTTCGACAAGGAAGGCCTCCGCGGCCGACTCCGAGGCGAACTGCCGCAGGCGCCGCTCGACGGTGAGGGCCAGACTCTCGTCGGAGAGCACGACCCCGTCGCCCGCGCACGTGGGACACGGACGCGTCATGATGCCCCTGATGCCGTTGGTGAGGTTCTGCCGAGTCATTTCGACCAACCCCAGCGGCGAGAGTTCAACGACGTAGGTCTTGGTACGATCCTTGGCCAACTCCTCCTCTAGAGCCGCTAGGACCTGCTCGCGGTTCTCCTTGCGCGCCATATCGATGAAGTCGATGACGATGATGCCGCCGATGTCCCTCACCCGGAGCTGCCGCACCACCTCGTGGCAGGCCTCCAGGTTGTTCTTGACGATCGTGTCTTCCAGATACGTTCGCCCCACGTACCGGCCGGTGTTGACATCGACCACCGTCATCGCTTCGGTATAGTCGATGACCAGATAGCCCCCCGAAGGCAGATCGACACGGCGATGCAGGGCCTTGCCCACCTCAGCCTCGAGACCGTAGACCTCGAAGAGCGGACGGCTTCCCCGGTAGATTTCCACCCGACCGGCGAGCTCCGGAGTGACGGCCTGAAGGAAACCGGAGATGCGTTTGCCGAGCGCCTCGTCGTCCACCAGGATGCGGGTGAACTCCTCGCTGACGAGATCCCTGACGATACGCACGGGCAACTCGGCTTCGGAGTACACCACCGCGGGCGCCTGCACATTCTCAAGGCGCTTCTGCACGGCCTCCCATACCTTCTCCAGGTAGTGCAGATCCCGGGTGATCGCCTTGTCGCTGACCCCCTCGGCGGCAGTACGAATGATCATGCCGGCATCGGCGGGCCTCAGTTCGTGCCCCAGTTTGCGAAGGCGCATGCGCTCGCTATCGGGAAGGCGGCGCGAGACTCCGCAGAACGATCCCCCCGGCAGGTAGACCATGTACCGCCCCGCCATGCTAAGCTGGGTAGTAAGACGTGCACCCTTCGTTCCCATCGGGTCCTTGATCACCTGAACCGTGATCTCCTGACCGCCCCGGAGCATCTGCGTGATCTTGCGTGGCCGGGCGTCGGCCTCTTCGGGCACCACCACTTCGTCGACGTATAGGAACCCGTTCTTGGGCAGACCGATATCCACGAACGCGGCGTCCATGCCGGCCAGGACGTTCTCCACGCGGCCCCGATAGATATTCCCCACAAGCGAGCGTTGCGAGCGGCGCTCGATGTAGAGTTCAGCCGCCTTGTCGTGCTCGAGCAGGGCTACGCGCGTCTCTCCGGCGTCTGAAGACACGATCAGCTGTTTCAATTCTCACCTGTGCTTTCATACATCACTCTAGATCGATGGCCATGCGCTCCACCGAACCGACAACCAATTCAATTCCCAGCAAAAGACCCAACACCCGAGCCACTTCTTCGGGTCTCGCTGTGCCTAGGGGCGTCACCCGAGCGCGGAAGTCGAGCTGGATCCCTTCGGGGATCGGCTCGGCCGAAAAATGGTCAACGTAAGCTCGGACGTCGACGGAACGTCGCTGTCCAAGCCGAATGCGCTCTACGACCATCTCCTGAGAGCAAGTATAGCGTCTCGCCGCATCCTCCAGAGATTCCCGGCCGACAGCGGAGAGAGTATCCGGCGGCCCCACAGGCAGGAAAGCGACCGCACGGTAGCGCACCCCGGCCACGCGCGCAGCGGCCGCCCGCCGGTTGTGATACGAAGTGAGTGAGACCAGCGAGAACCCCGGAGGAAGGGCTGCCGCCAGGCGCTCGACGAAGTCCTCAGGCGGGAAGATCGCCAGGGTGAACTGACAGAGCTCCACGCTACTGCTGACACCTACGGCCCGCGGCAACACCACCGCCAGTTGAGCTTTGGGTCGCAGACCGGCACTCAGGGCCAACCGCCCCCCCGCCCTGCGGACCGCGCGTCGGAGCACTTCCACCGTGTCAAGATGACCAAGGTAGACACCGCGACCGCCGACCGCGAAGCCGAGCAGATAGCTTAGGGGCCCACCGCGCACGACCCTCTCGCCAGACTCAGCGGGCGACCCGGCGGCGGCGACGGGCACATCCGCTTCCGACGTGGGCTCTCCGGCCAGATCCGGCGACAGTTCGCTGCCGCATGCGCCGCAATCGTAGCAGCCCTCCCAGCGGCAATCGACGGTGGTCTGGCCGCTCAGGGCACGTCGCCACTCCGACTCGAGGAACGCCCGCGAGACTACTGACCCTTCGACGACATCCCATGGAAGGGGGGCTTCGACATCAAGAGGCGTGGTGGCAACGACCTCGGGGTTCGCTCCCGCGCTGGCGAAGGCGGCTTCCCACGCATCGAGCCGCCGCTGATCGGTCCACGAGTCGAACCTGGCTCCCCCGCGCCAGGCCTCCTCCACCACGACTCCGACGTCGTCCCCCCCGCGGGCCAAGACGGCCTCGACGTAACTCCAACTGATGTCATGCAGCGCGGGACGCACCTTGAAGGGGCGCAGGCCGCGAAGCAGTATCTGCTGCCGCCGGGTCAGCGTCGCCCGGTCGGCCATGGCCGCCCATTGGAAGGGCGTGAACGGTTTGGGGATGAAGTTGGTGACGCTCACTTTAAGCTGTAAACGACCCGCTTTCGAGCCGAGGGCAGCGCGCCCGAGCGCGCGGATGCGCCCACAGAGGGTGACGATGGCCTCCACATCATCGTCGGTCTCCGTGGGGAGGCCGATCATAAAGTACAACTTCAAGGTGGTGTGCCCGGACGCGAAGGCCTCCCGGGCGGCATCGAGGATGTCGGCCTCGCTCACGTTCTTGTTGACCACGTCGCGCAGGCGCTGACTTCCGGCTTCGGGAGCCAGAGTCAACGAGGCACCGGTTGGCGATGTCAGGTGCCCGAGGCGCACGGCGGCCGAATCGACACGGAGCGACGGCAGGTTGACCCTCACCTGCGGGTGCTCGCGCGCCAGTCGCTTGAGCACTTCCTCGACGCCGGAGTAGTCTGTCGTCGAGAGGGAGCCGAGACTCAGCTCTTCGTGCCCGGTCGCGACCAACTCGCGCCCGGCGAGGTCCACGACCTCGCGTGCCGACCGCTCTCGCACCGGCCGGTACCACATGCCCGCTTGGCAGAACCGGCACCCCCGCGTACACCCGCGCATGACTTCCACCCACGCCCGATCGTGCACGCCGGCGGTCAGTGGGACCAAGCATGCCGCGGGGTAGGGAGCGCCGCGCATGGACGGCAAGACCCGCCTGTCGACCTTCGCGCTTACTCCGGGTACGAACACCCCTGGCAGGTCGGCGAGCCGCGCTTTCAACCCGGTGCGCCCTAGGCCGGATTCCCGGCCGTCACGGGCCGCCTCCACCACCGCGACGAAGGCTTCTTCTCCGTCACCGAGCACAAACGCGTCGACGAAACGGGCGACCGGCCAGAAACTCGCCGCAGCTGGGCCGCCGGCCACCACCAAGGGGTCACTCTCGCCTCGGTCGGCGGAGCGTACGGCGATGCCCGACAGGTCCAGCACTTCGAGAAGGTTGGTGTAGTTGAGCTCGTGCTGGAGCGAGACGCCCACCACATGGGCGTTCCGCACCGGGGTCCACGTCTCGAGAGTCATGAGGGGGATACCGCCCAGGCGAAGCTCCGCTATGGCATCCACCCAGGGCAGATAGACCCGCTCGACGCCGACGCGCGAGATCCCACGAGCGAGGTAATAGAGGATCTGCACAGCCTGGTTCGAGATGCCGACTTCGTAGGAGTCGGGGAAGGCGAGCGCCACCCGGGTCTCCTCTTCGCCCGGGTCGAACCCTGCGCCGGCACCGCTCTCGCCGCCCACCAGCCGTGCCGGGTTCTGCACCCGGCCCAGGATCGCCTCGAAGGCCTGGCGGGACGCGGCTTCGCCGGGCCGTTCCC
>CAZDGO010000205.1:0-4774 GCA_964504825.1 uncultured Gaiellales bacterium | reverse complement strand
GCCCAGGCTGGAGGCCCGCCTACTACGGGGGCGGGCGCAGGATCGTGAATGCCGTGGCACCCGGCGCCGGCCGAGCCGGCGACGCGCTGCCTGATGTGGTGTTGCTCGACGGGGAGCTGGTTCCGCCAGAGGAGGCCCTGGTCTCAGCCTTCGACCGGGGCCTCCTATATGGGGAGAGCCTCTTCGAGACGCTGAAGGTGGTCGACGGCGCCCCCTGCCTATGGCGACCGCATGTGGAGCGATTGACTTCCGCATGCTGTGAACTCAGCCTCTCGCTCGACGTTGCTCGGTTGGAGAAGGATGTCCGCCGGCTGCTGCAGGCTCGGCCGGTTGAGTACGGAGCCCTGCGGATCCAGGTGACCGGCGGTGAGCAGCCCGGTAGTGGACGAAGTCTTACCGCTCCGCCGGCCGGACGGCGTCCTCGGGTGATCGCGTCGGTGGCCGCGGTCTCGCCCCAGCCTGCCCACGTGTTCGAGCGCGGTGTTGATGTGGTCACTGCCGCCGACTTATGCCGGCCGCTGCCCTGGCTCAAGTCGGGAAGCTATCTGGCGAGCGTGGCCGCCAAGATGCGGGCGGAGAATAGCGGGGCTTTCGAGTGCTTACTCATGGGTGGAGAGCCGGCGCGGTTGCTTGAGGGGTCGTTCACCAACGTTCTCGTGTGGGACGGAGCGTATCTTGTCTCCGCGCCGGCCCGCTCGCGGCTGGTTGGTGTCACGGAGACGGTGGTAGTGCAGGGTGCGCGGACCATGGGTATGCTCACGGAGGAGCGTCCGGTGGCGCTCGACGAACTGTGGGCCGGTGAAGCGCAAGGTGTGTTGCTCACAAGCAGTCTGGTGGGTGTGTGCGGCTGCGCGACCGTGGATGGTCGGCGGGTGGCGCACACCACCATGATCGCCGACACCCTGCGCCGCGGACTGCACGAGCAGGAGAGTGCCTCGCGGGCGGAGTGGGAGAGAGGTCGAGAGCATGGATCTTGAGCATCGCTTCGATACGATCATCGTCGGGGCCGGACCGGCCGGCATCTTCGCCGCGCTCGAGTTTGCCCGGAAGTCAACGCTGCGGATCCTTCTTGTCGAGAAGGGTTGCGATCTCTCCGCGCGACGTTGCTCGGCCCGCACGACCGGCCGCTGCGCACACTGCGACCCGTGTGACATCACCTGTGGGTGGGGGGGAGCGGGGGCGTTCTCCGACGGCAAACTGACGCTGAGCCCCGAGGTAGGGGGGTGGTTGGGGGAGTACCTGGACCCGCCACAACTGCAGGAGGCGATCACCGAAGTGGACCGCATCTGGCGGGAGTTTGGTGCGCCCGAGACCATCTACGGCACTGACCCCGAACGGGTCGACTCATGGCGGACCAAGGCTCTGACGCACCGCTTGAAGTTGATCGATTCTCCCATCCGCCACATGGGCACTGAGCGGTGCGTCGAGGTGCTGGGGGCCATGCGCCGGGAACTCGAGGGTCGAGTACAGGTACTCACCGACACGTGTGTGGGCCGGCTGAGGGTCGAGCTGTTGGATGCGCCCGTGGGCGGCCGCCGGGTCACTGGTGTGGTGACCGACTTGGGTGAGGAGTTCGAAAGCTCCACCGTGATCGTGGCTCCCGGCAGGGAAGGGGCCGCCTGGCTGAAAGAGGAGGCGCAGCGGCTTGGGCTCTCGGTTACCAGCAACGCGGTGGATATCGGAGTGCGCGTCGAGGTTCCCGCGGTGTTCACCGACGCGATCACCGCCGATCTGTACGAGCCGAAGCTCCTCTATCGGTCGGCCTATTTCGAGGACCCGGTGCGCACGTTCTGCATGAACCCCCATGGAGTGGTGAGCACAGAGAGCTACGGCGACGTGGTGACCGTCAACGGCCACAGCTATGCCGATCCAGCGCAGCGGACCCTCTCGACCAATTTCGCGCTCCTCGTTTCGACCCGATTCACGCAGCCCTTCAACGATCCCATAGCGTATGGGAAGTCGATCGCCCGGCTTGCGAACCTCTTGGGGAGCGATGTCATCGTCCAGCGGCTGGTCGATCTGCAGGCCGGCCGTCGGACGACCCCGGAACGGCTGGCCCGCTGCACCGTGCCGCCTACACTTCGGGAAGCTAACCCGGGTGACCTCAGCTTCGCGCTTCCCTACCGGCATCAGCGCGACATCTTCGACATGCTCGAGGCCTTGGACGGATTGCTGCCTGGAGTAGCCGGCCGGGACACGCTCCTCTACGGGGTCGAGGTGAAGTTCTACTCGTCGCGCATGGAACTCGACCGCGACTTGCGGACCACGGTGGGCGGTCTCTATGCCGTAGGCGATGGCGCGGGGGTCACGCGGGGGTTGGTGCAGGCCTCGGCCTCGGGGTTGGTGGCGGCGCGTGCGGTGCTGGCGGAAGAAGCGAGGGAGCGATGAACGGCAGGAGAGCGGTGGGCCTGGTGCTGCTGGTGGCTATAGTTGCCGTCGTGTTGTTCTTCGTCTTGCGCATCCCCGCCCGGAGCCGTGACCTCTCCGCGGAGGTGATGAGTCCTGGCACGGTGGGCCACTTGAGCTTCAACAGACTCTGGGGGAGCATCGTCGAGGCGACCGGCGTCGAGTCCGAGGGGGCGATGCGATCGCAGACGGCCGACGGGGCGGCCGGGGGCGCGCCAACGACTGCGGGTCCCTCTTCGACTGCGGCACCGCCCGCCACGAACGCCGTGCCTCCGTCGAGCGGTTGGTCCAGCACGACGTTCACCTATTTCCTCGTCCCAGTGTCCGAGGTGCGTTGAGGCCGCGTCGGGGCGGTCCCGCGCCTGTTCTGCTAGGATGAATCCATTAGCAAGCACCGCACGAATCCCGACAAAGCGGAGTCGCGATGGCTGATGCACTCGACATTGCAGAGAGCGAAATTGCCCGCTACTGCGGCAAGTGGAAGATTACCGAACTCTTGTTGTTTGGATCGGCCGTCAGGGATGAAATGCGCTCCGACAGCGACCTTGATCTTCTCGTGAGTTTCGGTCCCGAGGCGGACTGGAGTCTTCTCGACCATGTTGCCATGACCGAGGAGTTGTCCACTTTGGTGGGGCGCCCCGTCGACCTCGTCACTCGAAGATCTGTCGAGCGAAGCCCCAATCGGATTAGACGTCAGGCCATCCTCTCTTCGGCTCGGCCGTACTATGTCGCCGGACGTTCGGGATAGTCACCGTGGAAGCAGCGATTCGAGCCACACTTTCTGACCTCGAGATCGAGTTGCGCGCACTGTATGGGCCGCGACTCGTTCGTCTGGTGCTGTTCGGATCTCAGGCGAGGGGCGATGCCGACGAAGGGTCGGATATCGACGTCCTCGTGGTGCTGAGCGGACCCGTCGATGCATGGGAGGAGATCGAGAGAAGCGGGCGGATCGTTTCCGACCTCTCCCTGGAGCACGCAGTGGTCATTTCGTGCGTGTTCGTCGCAGCGGAGAGGTACGCGTCCGAGGAGAGTCCGCTGTTGCTGAACGTGCGGCGGGAGGGCGTGCTCATTTGAAGCCGGAGCAGGCTGCCCTGCTGCGCAAAGCCGAATCGAGTCTCAAGGCGGCTCGGTTGCTCGCGTCAGAGGCGTACCACGACTTCGCGGCCTCGCGTGCGTATTACGCGATGTTCTATGCGGCCGAGGCGCTGCTTCTTGGCGCCGGCCTCTACACCGTTGATCAGCTTGAGCGGAAAGGGGCGAAAGCCGGCGGGGCGGCGGGCGGCAAGACGGCGGGGGAGCTGAAGCCGAACCAGGTGCCGTCGCGGGGCGTGATCGAGGTGAAGTCGACGGGCTGAGCCGCGCAGAGCGCACCGCTCCCGCCGAAGGCATGGAGGAGGCCTGACCGTTCTGGCATGTGGCTTCTCAACCAGCTCACGCGACCTCCGTGTCTCGTGAAGGCGGCCTGAGCAGCCGCGAGGAGTTCGCCAGCATCCCGAGGTCGGGAAGCGTTTGCGCCGCTGCCGCCCAGATGGGCGGCAGCACGCCGAAGGCCGCGAGACTCAGCCCGACCACGTTGTAGACGACGGTGAAGCCGATGTTCAGGCGGATGACGCCCATCGTCCGACGCGAGATACGCATGAGCTGCGGCACGAGCAGCCAATCCTCCCGGAGCAGCGCGGCATGCGCCGCCTCCAGAGCCACATCGGTTCCCACCGAACCCATGGCGATCCCCACGTCCGCTTGGGCGAGAGCCGGAGCGTCGTTCACCCCGTCGCCGACCATGACCACCACCCGGCCGGACCGCTGGTGCTCCCGGACACGCTCGATCTTGTCCTCGGGGAGCAGGTCGGCCCGGTAGGCGACTCCTAGTTGCTCGGCGACCTGGCGCGTGATCGTCTCGTTGTCGCCACTGAGAAGCTCGATCGTATCGAATCCTAGACCGCGGAGATCGGCCAGCGCGCGCGCCGCTTCGGGTCGGAGGGCGTCCGCCGCCCCGAGAACCCCGACCAGAGTCCCGTCGACGCTCACGTAGAGCCGGCTGACCCCGTCCTGCCCGCCACCGGTCGTCTCGCCGCCGCCCGATGGAGCAGCGAACGCCCGACTCCCGACCAGGACGGTCCGGCCTTCGACCGTCGCCCGTACGCCCTTGCCGGGAAGACTCTCAAACCCTCCGGGCTCGCCCAGCGGGATACCGCGTTCTCGCGCAAGGCTCACGACTGCCCGCGCCAACGGGTGTTCCGAGTAGCGCTCGGCGGTCGCTGCCAGGGCCAGGAACCGGTCGGGAGGCAGTCCGTCGAGAGCGCGGACCTCGACGATCTCGGGCCGGCCGCGGGTCAGCGTACCCGTCTTGTCGACCAGGAGAACGTCC
>CAZDGO010000204.1:0-4793 GCA_964504825.1 uncultured Gaiellales bacterium | reverse complement strand
CCGGCAGTGGTCGCCGTGGCGCCGCCGGTCGTCGTGGTCGTGGTGCCCCCACCGCACCCGGCCAGGACGCCTGTGAGGCCGCCACCCACGCCCACGGCCACACCGGTGAGGCCGGCCACCCGAAAGAACTCCCGTCGGCTCAGCGGGCCTTTGGGAACCCTTCCGTCATTACGAGACTCGCGCTCATCAGTCATTGTGTCCCCCTGTCGATACATCTGGTCTGCCGTTCGCCCGCCCCCGCTCACACTTCCAATTCCACCCCCAGTACGTCTCCGGGCTGCATCGTATCGGCCGGCGCGCTGCCGACCCGCTTGAGGATCTCCACCACTCCGATGTTGCCGTCGATGCGGATGATGTCACCGTCACCGATAGAGTGTGTGGCGTTCCACGTGCCCACTACCGACGGAATGCCGTACTCACGCGCGGCGATAGCGGCATGCGTGAGCATGCCGCCCGTGTCCGTGACCACGCCGGCGATCTTCATAAAGAGAGGCGTCCAGGCTGTGCCCGTATAGGGACACACCAGGATCTCGCCCACTTTGACCTTCTGGAAGTCCTTGTAGTCGAGGATGACCCGGGCCGGCCCCTCCACTACGCCGGGGGCTCCAGGGAACCCTTCCAAGCGCTCGGCTACTATGCGCTCACCCTTGGGATGCAGCATCTCGTCGATGATGCCGAACACCTTGACGCCGATGGGGTCCGTCATCGTCTCAGGCACGTTACCGATGGTCAGGGGGGCGTCGAGTTGGACGGACGCCACCGAATCGCATTTCCGCTCCTTCACGAGTTCCGGCACGAGCGCTTTGTAGTGATACACGGCGATCTCGCGATTGCGCACCAACGCTTCCATGACCTCACGAAGCTCAGCGTACGTCAGGAACACCACATCATCGATGGCCTCCAAGAGCCCCAATCGGAACAACCGCTTGCCGCAGGCGATGGCGGCGACCCGCATCACAGCCGTCGAACCCTGGTCGATGTAGAACCCGTGGTCCTCTTGAAAATGGTAGACGCCCTGAGCGCACTTCAGCCACCGCTGGAACTCCGCCCTCTCCTCTTCGGTGCCAAGACTCTCGAAGTGGGCACTGATGGTCTCGTCCCGCTCCTTGAGAAGGATGTCGCGAGAGGCGTAGTAATCCCAGCCGGAGTCGATGCGATCAAAATAGCCCCGCATGGTGTCCAGTACGGGCGTCGGGTCTTCCTTCCAGGTCGGCGTGCTGACATCCATGTGGGCGGCCACGACCCTGTTCCCGTAGATGTTCAGGAACCCGCGGAACTTCTCCAACCACCGGTAGGCCTGAGGGAGTTCGCGGATCTTGTCCAACGCCACGTGCGAGTCGTGCTCCACGATCAATTGCCTGGCGCCGGCCTCCTCGGCCTGCACTGCCAGCGCCCACATCTCCTGGTCGGTGCGGGAGGGCATATGGTCGGAACCGCGCAGCATCTTCAAGAAGTCGGGCTCCGCGATGCCGTGCTCCTTGCAGTAGTCCTCGAACTTGAAATATAACGCGTCGGCCACATACATCAACTGGAAGTGGATCTCCCAGTTTCGGCGGTTGATCGCCTCGGCCCGCTCCAGGTGCGCGAGCAGGTGCGGCCAGATCAACTTGTCGGTGTCGACCCCGTTCAGCGTGTCAAGGTTCCAGATGACTTCCCTGATGAGCGTGCGGTAGTACTCCTCCCAGTGATCTACGCAATGTTCGAGGAGTTCCTCGAACTTCGGCGCACGCGCCTCGATCTCGGCGGGATCGTCGATGAGGGCGAAGCCCAAGTAGACCTTTCCCTTATAGATCTTCACGTGGCCGCCCTTCGACGGCGGCAGGCTGGTGAGGGCAGCCGCGACGTGATATCCCCAGGCATGGTGAGCCTGCACCGTCGTCATGCCCATGGGTGAGATCGCGTAGGGTTGGTGGAGGTCGTCGCGGAACCAGAAGATGGACTTGTCGAAGTCCGTCGACGGCCTGAGCGTCCTCAGCGAAGAAATGCTCCTGTCGAACATGCTCGATCCCCCTTCTCGCCGCCGGGACTCCCCCGCCCCGCCGGTGCATCTTGCCTTTGGTATCTACCTCAACAGCTGGCGAGCGATGAGCAGCTTCTGGATCTCCTCGGTCCCTTCTTCGAAGTGGAATGACCGGGCGTCGCGAAAGTGCCGCTCCAGCGGATACGCGCGCGTGTAGCCCACGCCCCCATGTATGCGCAGCGCCAGCTCCGACACCCGGGTGAGCACCTGTTCGGCGAAGAGCTTCGCCATGGCGGCGTCGCCGACGATGTCTTGGCCTTGGTCGAACTTCCACGCGGCCCGATAGGCGAGCAGGCGGGCGGCTTCGATCTCAGTGGCCATCTGGGCCAGGTTGTCCTTCACGGCCTGCCGAGTGGAGATAAGCTTTCCGAACGTCGACCGTTTCTTGGCGTAGGCGATGGCTAATTCCAGCATCTTCTGGGCCAACCCCACACAGCAGAACGCGATCGACGTGCGCGACAGGTGCAGCATGCCGAAGGCCACGTCAAGCCCCTTGCCCTTCTCACCCAGCACCGCATCCGCGGGAACGTGGCAGTCGCGGTAGAGCACGTTGTAGTGCCGTGGACCCACGCACCCCATCATCTTCTCCATGGGCACGAGTTCGAGCCCCTCCCGGGGAGAGTCGACGAGGAAAGCGGTCACGCCTTCCTCCGTCGAAGCGAAGGCATAGACGAGTTTGGTGTGATCAGGGAAGAGCGTGATCAGCCACTTGTGGCCGTTGAGCACATAATCGCCGCCGTCAAGGACGGCCTTGGCGTTGATGTCGCGCCCGGTGCCCCCCTCGGGCTCGGTCAGGCTGTTGGCCGACCAGATCTCGCCAGAGGCGAGCTTGGGCAGGTACTTCTGGCGCTGTTCCTCGGTGCCGAACACCTGGAGCGGCCGCCAGAACAGCCCGTTCATGGTGTGGGCCACCAGCCGCACGGTGGCGTAGGCCCGCGAGAGCTCCTCCAGAACGCTGAACCACTCGACGACCGTCCAACCCTGCCCGCCGTACTCCTTGGGAATGGTGAGCCCGAAGAACTCACCTCGCCGTAGTTCGGCCACCAGCTCCTCAGGCAGGCGTTCCTCGTCCTCCAACGGGGTGGAGAGAGGGTCGAGCACCTCGTCTACCCACCGCCGGGCGCGTGCCTTACGCGCTATGGTCTCTTCTGAAAGGGAAAAATCCATATGACGCTCCTCTAGCCGATCATGGTCAAGCCGCCGTCGACGCTGATCACCTGTCCGGTGAGGTATCCCGAATCCTCACCCACCAAGAAGGCCACCACATTGGCCACGTCTTCCGGCACACCGATACGCTTCATCGGGATCATGTTGGCCACGGCCTCCATGATCTTCTTGCCCTTCTCGGCCTCGTGCAGCCCGGCCAAGAGGTCGGTCTGCACCGGCCCCGGGGCCACGCAGTTCACGCGGATCTTGTAACGGGCCAGTTCCCGGGCCAGACCCTTCGAGCTCGCCATGATGGCCGCTTTGGTGCCGCAGTAGACGACCTCGCCGGAGTTGCCCACCCGGCCGGCGTCTGACCCCAGGCTGACGATGCAGCCCCCCTGTTGCTCGATCATAAAGGGAATGCACACGTGGCTGGCGTTCAGAAAGCCGGTGTAGTTGACGGCGATGAGCTTCGCCCACAGTTCGGGGGCCGTGTTGACGAAGAACTCCGCCTTGTCGATGCCGGCGTTGTTGATCAGGATGTCGGGGCCCCCGACCTCGGCGCGAAGCGCGTCGACCGCTGCCTTGGTGGCGGCATAGTCGGTGATGTCGGCGGCCGCGGCGGCCGCCTTGACACCCAAGGCCCGCAGTTCGGCCACCGTGCCGGCGGCGGCCTCGACGGTCAGATCGATGATGCCTATGTCGGCTCCGTCGCGGGCCAGCCGGAGGCCGATGGCCCGGCCGATGCCCCGGGCGCCCCCGGTGATATAGGCGGTCTTGCCGCTTAGGCTCATGCCGTCTTCTCCCCTCCGCCGGCGTCACCGGCGAGCTTTTCGGTGATCTGCTGCGTGAGCACCTTCTTGTCGGCCTTGCCGGCGGCGGTCAGAGGAATCGCCTCGACGATCTCGGTCCATGCCGGGATGAACTTGCGAGGTGCGTCGATGCCCTCCAGGAAGGCTACGATGGCGGCATGATCGATGGTCGCGCCCGCTCGGGGTTTGATCACCGCGCAGACCGCTTCCCCCAAATCCGGGTCGGGCAGACCGATCACCGCGACGTACTCCACCTCTGGGTGAGCGGAGATGAGGTCTTCCACGTCGCGGGCGGCGATGTTCTCGCCCCCGCGGATGATGATGTCCTTGAGGCGTCCGGTGATGCGGATCACGCCACGTTCGTCGATCACGGCCACATCGCCCGTGCGGAAGTAGCCGTCGGGGGTGAAGGCCTGTTGGTTGGCCGCCGGGTTGCTGAAGTAGCCCGTGAAGATGCCCGGGCCGCGGGCAGCGAGTTCACCCTCCACCCCGGGCGCGGTCTTGGCTCCCGCGGCGTCGAGGGTCACCAGGTCGTCGTACGGGCACACGGGGCGGCCGATGGTGTTACAGACGATCTCCTCGGGGTCGTCCGGCCGCGACTGCGAACACGGGCCTTCGACCATCCCGAATGCATTCGTGTACCGCACACCCAATCCACGTTCGACGGCGCGCACCAGATCGGGAGGACTGTTCGCCGCCCCCACGTATACCTTCTGGAGCGCGGAGATATCGTAGTCGGCCAGATGGTCGAACGCGGCGACGCGACTCATCAAGGTGGGAACCAGGCCGGTGGCGGTCACGCCTTCGTCCTGCAC
>CAZDGO010000203.1:0-4810 GCA_964504825.1 uncultured Gaiellales bacterium | reverse complement strand
GCCGCCGCCATGCGGCCCGAGACCTCACGCAGCTCGGCGGCCAAGTACTGCGCAGCGGTATCGGTGGTCGTGACCGTAGGGTAGCGAACGAAGTCCACGTACGGACTGAGATGCCCGGCGTCCCAGACGGCGAAGACGCCACGCAGAGAGTCGCAATAGCGCGTGAAGAGCACGCCGTCGAGCGCGGTCAGATCTCCACGCAAAGCCTGATCGAGCAGGTTGCGCGCCGCCGGGCACGCGTAGCCCTGGATGTGCTCCCTCGAACGCGAGTCGTCCCGGCCGTCGACGGTCACCCGATAGGGGATGATCCCGTGGGCCATGATCAACTCCTCGGGCAGATAGCTGTCGAAGTAGCCCACGGCCTGCAAACCGGTGCGTTCTTTCAGCCGGGCGAGTTCGGTCCGGGGCGCGATCCCCACCTCACGCAGGCGCTCGAGCGCGCGCGCGCCCCGCGAGGCCCCGCCCGAAGCCACCGTGCCGGCGCCCAGATCGCGCGAGCCCCCAAAGGCCGCTGGGACGCCCACGATTAGAGGTCCCCGTCGGTGGCCATCCGCCTCAGTTCGGTCTTGAGGATCTTGCCCGTAGCGCTCTTGGGCAGTGCGTCCATGAACTCCACCAGCTTGGGCGCTTTGTAGCTCGCCAGCTGCGACTTGCAGTACACGATGATGTCTTCGGTGGATGCTTCCGCCCCCGATTGCAGCACGATGCACGCCTTCACGTTCTCGCCGAACACCGGGTCGGGTACGCCGATCACAGCGCATTCCGCCACCGCCTCATGCAGGTAGAGAACTTCTTCCACCTCGCGGGGCCAGATCTTAAGACCGGCGGAGTTCACCATATCCTTGATCCGGTCGACGATGAAGAAGTAACCTTCCTCGTCCATCATGCCTACGTCGCCCGTCTTCAGCCAGCCGCCCACGATGGCGGCGTCCGTGGCTTCGGGGTTGTTGTAGTAGCCCTTCATGACGTTCGGGCCCCTGACCACGAGCTCGCCCACCGCGCCGGGAGGCAGTGCCCGGTTGGACTCGTCCCAGACCTGCACTTCCACGTTCTCGATGGGGGTGCCGATAGACCCATGCTTGTGCCGGAACTCGTGATTGTACGTGGCCGACGGGCTCGACTCGGTGAGTCCCCACCCTTCGTTGATCTTGAGACCGAAGCGTTCGTACCACTGACGGGCGATCTCGGTGGGCATGGCGGCAGCAGCCGAGAAGCAGTACTGCACCGATGCGAACGCTTCGTCCACCAACTCCCGATTGGGGAAGCTCAGAACCAGGATGTAGATGGTGGGAACGGCATACCAGCGGGTCACCCGTTCCTTCTTCATCACCCGAAGCACAGACTCCATCTCGAACCGGGGCAGGATGATAAGCGCCGCCCCAATGGCCACCGCGGAGTTGAAAATATGATTCTGGGCGAACGAGTGATACATGGGCAGGAAGCACACCAGACGGTCGTTGCGGCACGTGTCCGTCTCGTGGGCGTTGCTGAAGCTGTTCGCCATCACGTTGGCGTGAGTGAGCACGACGCCCTTGGGTTTGCCCGTGGTGCCGGAGGTATAGATGATCTCGGCACCGGCGTTCCGATCGGTGTAGAGCGTCTCGAACCGCTCCGGACGCCCGGCCAGCAGGTTCCAGAAGTCGAGGTCGACTCCGGCGGGGACCCCGGCTTCCTGCCCTACGGCGATCACCCGCTCGACGGTCGGGATCTGCGCCCGCTTGGGGACCTCGCCGCGATAGTGATCGCCCACCACGAGCACCCGAGCCTCGGAGTCGTTCACCATGAACTCCACCTCGCCACACTTGCACATCGACGAGATGGAGACCACGATCGCGCCGACCTTCAGGATGCCGTAAAAGGCGATCGCGAACTCGGCTGAATTGCCCATGAACAGGCCTATCCGGTCGCCAGGTAGAACGCCCAGCTCGGCCAAGGCGTGGGCGAACCGGTCGGCGTCGCGACGGAACCCAGCGGCCGACCAGCGCCGTTCCCCGTCCACGATGGCGTCGCTGTCGGGGAAGAAGATGGTGTTTCGGTCGAGGGCATCCGCGATGTTCAAGTCAGTTCTCCCGCTCGGGGCGTGTCGTCTTCGTGCCGTCCTGGAGCGCCTTCTCGATCATGGCGACAGCTGCGGGGTCGGAGACCCCCGGAGCTACCCCCTCGGCGGCGCGTGCCTCGCGGTCCCATGCGGTGCGTCGCTCCAAGGCCTGAATGAGTATGCCGATCGCCCAGTTAAGAGGCGTGTCGACGCCGTACTCCTCCCCCCGCTCCACTACCGCCAGGTTGAGCGTGTCGATCTCGGTGCGCCGTCCGGCTTCGATGTCCTGCAGCATAGAGATCTTGTTGTCGCCCACTCCGGACAGTGCGCGGATGGCGAAATCGCCTGCGTACTCGAGCTCGGCGAACTCGAAGCCCTGGGCAGCGGCCACCTCAGCCGTCTCCTCGGCCAACGCCCGGATGAGATCATTCGTGGGCTCGAACTCCACCAGCTGCCGGCCGGTGAAGCCCGTGAGCGCCGCCACCGCGTTGCAGGAGATGTTCGCCAGCAGCTTCCGCCAGAGCGGGATGCGCACGTCCCCCTGGATCAGATGGGTCTCGAAGCCGGCGGCGTTGAACATCTCCACCAGCCGCTCCACGCCGGGATCTTCCTGCCCATCGTAGCGACCGATATAGATGCCACCCAGGCCGCCGTTGTATTTGATCAAGGTGTGGCTCAAGGGCATGGCGCTGTGCGCCGTCACGCCGCCGATCACCTTCTCTCGGCCCACCGATCCCGCTATGCGCTGCAGGTTCTTGAGCCCGTTCTGCACGGAGAGCACGTAGGTATGGGGCCCGACCATGGGCGTACACATCTTCGCCGCCGACGACGTGTGATAACCCTTCACTGAGATCTGCACCAGGTCGACGACACCCACTCCGGCCGGATCGGTGGTGGCCTTGATCGCATAGGTCAGCCTACTGAGATCGGGCATGATCAAGGTCAGGCCGTCCCGTTTTATGGCGTCGACCTTGGCGGCGTCGACATCGACCAGGGTGACGTCGAACCCGGCATTCGCCAGGAGAACACCGAAGGTGCCCCCCAAAGCGCCTGCGCCCATGATGGCGATCCTCATCGCGGATGGCATGCTACCGGGGCTCCCCTACGCTTCTTTCCACACAGGCCGGCGCTTCCCGAGGAACGCCCGCAGACCCTCGTTGGCGTCCTCGGTGACCATCAACTCCCGCACGTAGATCTCGCCCGCGACCTTGAGCGCTTCGTCGGCGCCCCGGCCGAGTCCGGCAAGGATGGCCTTCTTGGTGCAGCGCAGCACCACCCCGCTGTTCCTCGCCAGGCCGGTCACGTAGCGCTCGACCTGTTCGTCGAAAGAATCATCGGCGAAGACCCGGTTCACCAGACCCAACCGCTGAGCCTCCTCGGCGGAGTAGGTGGCCCCGGTCAGGAGGATCTCGTTGGCGGCCTTTGCGCCGAACATGGCCGGGTAGAGGGCCACTCCCAGGATCGGGAAGACCCCGACCTTGATCTCCGGCTGGCCGAAGGTGGCCTGGTCGGACGCCAACACCAGGTCGCAGCACGCCGCCACCTCGCAGCCGCCCCCCAGCGCCATCCTCTTCACCACGGCTACGGTCGGCTTCGGCGACCGGTGCAGCCCCAGACACAGGGCGTCGAAGCTCTCCAGCATGTGCGCCATCTTCTCCGGGGTGTGGTCGGCTACATCGACTCCCGCCGAGAAGGCCTTGTCGCCCCCGGCCTGGAAGGCGATCACCTTGACGCCCGCGTCGGCTTCCAACCGACCGAGGGCCTCGATGGCCCGCCCGATCACGGGGATGGTGAGCACGTTCAGCGGTGGGCTGTCGAGAATGAGGCGCCCCACACCTCCCGACGTCTCGATGCGAATAGCCGAATCACTCACAGCGTCTCCTCCCGTCTGGGCCGGCGAAGGCCGGCCCCTCGTGCCTAGAATCCCAGTAAGTCACGCAACTCCACCGCCTTGCGGCGGCTCACAGGCACCCGGCTGCGGCGGTCGTCTTTCATCACGAGCTCGTAGGTGCGGTTGAACATCGGGACGACCTCATCGACGTATTTCAGATTCACCAGATAACTACGGTGCGTACGGAAGAAGTTGGCGCCGGCCAGGCCCTGCTCCAGCTGGTCGAGCGACGGGGCCAGAGCCACTAACGAGTCGCCCTCCGTGAACGCGTAGACCGTCTCGCCCTGCACAGTAAGATAGGCGATGTCGGCGACGCCCACCAGGACCATCTTGTGGCCCCGCCTGGCGGTGACGTACTCCAGGGTGCGCGAGTCTTTACCCCGGGGGGCTCCGCCCAACCTGCGGGCCGCACCCGCCGACGCCTTGAGTTCCCACGCCCGCATGAGGGCCCTCTCGAGACGGCTCTTGCTGATGGGCTTCAGCAGATAGTCAGCCGCCCCCAACTCGAACGCCTTGGCCGCGTACTCCTCGTAGGCGGTAGTGAAGATCACGTATGGAGCCTTGGGCAACTCGGCGAACACTTCCGCCGCCTCGACGCCATCCATGCCCGGCATGCGGATATCCAGGAACACAAGATCGTGCTCCACAGCACGCAGCAGGGCTTCGGCCTCCATGGCGTTCGAGGCCTCACCCACCAGTTCCACGCCTTCGATCTCGCCCAGGAGGTCGCGGAGGTGGGTCCGCGCCGGCGCCTCGTCGTCGACGATGAGCGCGCGCAGCCTCATCCGCTCTTCCTCGTAGGCGCCGCGGCGGGTGTCGCGATGGACGGTTTCGCGACCAGCGGCTTCGCCGCGACGGGTCGCGCACGCCTACTCGTCGCG
>CAZDGO010000202.1:0-4815 GCA_964504825.1 uncultured Gaiellales bacterium | reverse complement strand
CGTGCACGTGATCGCGAAGCCGGAGGATCGGGCATTTATTCAGTTGATGTTCGGTAGACCGGAGGAGGAATAGAAGAGCCCGCCGCCTGCCCTTGGATCTGTCATGGGTGGGCTACAAAAGAAGCCACCGCGCATTTCCCGAAGCAGCCGCCTCCCGAAATCACGTTTTCTTCACACTCCACCCTTAGTCTCGAGGTCGGCGTGCGACCCGCTCATCACCACCCACGCGCCCCTGATCTCCCCTGGTCGCAGGCGGCGGAAACGGGAGGCGGCTGATTGTCCAACCCCAGTGTGGGCAGGAATTTGGAGTGTGGCCTGTGACCTTGAAAGGCGGCATGTGGCGGTCTGGCGGACTGGCTATCAAGGCCCCAGATTGGAAGATACTCGTCACAAGCGATTCCCCAGTGGCTGCCGCGCCGTCGGCGCTTGTTCAAGCATTGCAGGACCGCTACACGTTCGAGCGCGAGCTCGGCTGCGGCGGGATGGCCACAGTCTATCTCGCCCGTGACCTCCAGAACGGCTCCTCGGTTGCAATCAAGGTTCTCCGCCCGGACCTGGTTCCGATCCTGGGTGCGGACCGCTTCGCCCGTGAAATTCGGATCACGTCCCGTCTCAAGCACCCCAACATTCTGCAGGTGCTTGACTCTGGCTTGGCGGGGGACGGTCTTCCCTTCTACATCACGCCGTATGTGGACGGAGAATCCCTCGGGACGCGACTGCAGCGCGAAGGACAGCTCCCCATCCCGGACGCGATCGACATCGCCTGCCAGGTTGCTGACGCACTCGAGGCCGCCCACGGCCAAGGCTTCGTGCACCGGGACATCAAGCCGAGCAACATCCTGCTGACGAACGGCCGGGCCATCCTCGCCGACTTCGGCATAGCGCGAGCGGTCGATGTGGTTACCGCGGAGAAGCTCACCGAGTCGGGGATCACGCTGGGGACCCCCGCCTACATGAGCCCCGAGCAGTCGGCCTGCGGCTCGCTCGATGGCCGGAGCGATATCTACAGTCTCGGCTGCGTGGTGTTTGAGATGCTGGCGGGCTCCCCTCCGTTTGTCGGGCCATCGGCGCAGTCGGTCCGTGCGCGCCACGCGTTGGATCCGCCGCCAAGCCTGCGGACGGTCCGAACTACGGTGACCCCGTCCCTGGAACGAATCATCGACAAGGCGCTGGCGAAGGTGCCGGCCGACCGCCATGCCGGCGCGCGCCAGTTCAAGGCGGCCCTGCAGGGGATGGACCCGACCGAGGCGGTCACCCTGGAACGGCCTGGATGGGCGCGCCGACGCTCGGTCCGCACCGCGGCCGCGTTCACGGCCCTTGCCGCCGCATCCCTCACCTGGCGCTTGGCTCTTCCCAATTCGAGCAGCCTCGATCCCAACCGGATCATGGTCTACCCAATGGTCGTGCCGGCCGGTTTCACCGGCTCGCCAACGATCGGCGAAGACGTGGCCACCATGATCGGCAACTCGCTGGATGGAACCGGGCCGCTACGCTGGATCGATGGCTGGGCCATTCTCGACCCGAACCAACGGGAAGACATCCGAAAGCTGTCCCAGAAGGCAGCTCGCTCGCTGGCTCGCGCCAAGCGGTGTGCGTACTACGTCTTCGGCCGGTTGGTGGCCAGCGGCGATTCAGTGCAAGTATTTCTCGAGCTCCACGACGTCGAGGGTGACTCGACGGTGGCCCGCGGAAAGGCAAGCGGTAGGACGGCTCAGGCCTGGACACTCGGCCTGCGTGCGGTGAATGACGTGCTGCCGAGACTGATCCCCGCAGGCACGCCAGACATCGTAGCCGAGTGGAAGGACCGCGATCCAGCCGCGGTCGCAAGCTTCTTGCTCGGGGAATCCGCGTTCCGGCGCGTCCATCTGACCGAGGCCCTGAAGCACTACCGTGCTGCCGTGAAAGCCGATTCACTCTTCGGGCTTGCGGCTATTCGTGGCGCTCAAGCTGCCACCTGGAACCACCGTCCAGGGGAAGCGGCCTCATTCGTTCACCTGGCTACGAACCGGGACATGCCCCCACGCTACGGGCATTTCGCCCGCGGCTACAAGGCGTACCTGGAAGGGCGGCCAGACTCGGCAGCTGCGGAATTCCGTCGGGCGCTCGAGCTTGACCCCGAGATGGCCGTTGCCTGGATGCAATTAGGAGAGGTCTATACCCATCTTCTGCCGGAAGCCGGTGATCCGCAACCTGCCGCTGAAGAAGCCTTTGAGGAAGCACATAGAATTGACCCGAGTGCGACGAACATCCTTCTGCACCTCATAGAAATTCGTCTTCGCAAGGGTGAAATCGTCAAGGCTCAGCCGATTGTGCGGCAATTTCTGGCCGCCAAGCCCGATAATGGCAGCCAGATCGAGATCATGCATACTTGCGCTCAACACGGACCCAATGCCGTGGAGTGGGCAGCCGAGGCCGCGAAGAACACCCTGTCGGTTCTCCTCGTCGGCCATAAGCTTGCCGGCGCCGGAGCGCGCCTCGATTGCGCCATTCCAGCGTTTGCAGCAGTCATAAATGCGGACACCACCGCCTCCGGCGATTCCAGATGGTTCGCCCTTCTCGGGTTGCAAGCAGCGCTGCTGGTCCAGGGTCGAGCGACTGAAGCGATGGCACAAGTGGATTCCCGGTCACCCGAGGACGCAGCGGACGCCATGTATCTCCTCGATGCTCCTCTCTTTCCTGAGGTCACCGACAAGGCCGCGGAGGTCGCCCGAAGATACAAAACGCAGTGCGGCCCTGGTTACACCAAATGCGCCAACCCGTACCGCGTGTGGCAGCTCGGGATATGGGACGCGCACCGCGGCCATACCATGGAGGCGGAGCTCGCGGCTCGCGAGCTCGCCTCTCGCGCTGCGCGCGACAGCACGCCTTCAAATAACCATTCGCTAAACCTGCTGGCGCGGTCGGTTGAGGGACATGCGGCGCTTGCCCGGTCCGACACCTCGACCGCGGTCAGGTTGTTCCAGGCCTCGCTCCGCGAGGCCGTTCCTGGAGGAGAGAACATCGAGTGGGACATAGCGAAACCCCGCGGCTTGGACCGGCTTCGCTTGGCCCAACTCTTACTGGCCATTGGGGAGCCCGAACGGGCGCTTAGGGTAGCTGATGTCTTAGACTCGGCCAGCCCCTCTGTGTATCTCATCTACCTGGCCGAAAGCCTCAAACTTCGAGCCGACGCGGCAGGCGCGGTCGGAAATATGGCCCTGGCAGCGAAGTATGGCGCTCGGCTCTCGGCCCTCCGCGGCAACCGTAGTAACCATCCCACCCAAAAACAGGAAGGTGTCATATGACGACGAGTAAGTCAGGGGGACGCGAGGATCCGAACAACCCGAAGTCTGGGGGACGCGAAGACCCGAACAAACCCAAGTCTGGGGGGCGCGAAGACCCGAACAAACCCAAGTCTGGGGGGCGCGAAGACCCGAACAACCCGAAGTCAGGGGGACGCGAGGATCCGAACAACCCGAAGTCTGGGGGACGCGAGGATCCGAACAAACCCAAGTCTGGGGGACGGGAGGATCCGAACAAACCCAAGTCTGGGGGACGGGAGGATCCGAACAACCCGAAGTCTGGGGGCCGCGAGGATCCGAAGAGACGGGAAGACCCGAATAGACCCAAGTCCGGGGGGCGGCCTGGTGGAATCTAAGAGCCGCCGCCACCCTAGGCACAAGCCCTAGGGGTCCATCCGTTGAAGGGCGCCGGATGTCGTGACCTGGCTTCAGGCGCCCCATGGAGTCGATGCACCCACATTTCGACCGGCTTCGGTAGGCCGGCCGAAGAAGGTCGGTGGGGCAAGGTCAATGGTTCCGGAGGACTAAGGCTGAGCCGGGAGTTTCTTGGCTTTCCGACCACCTTTTCCGGGTGTGCTCTTTGCAGGCTTTCCGGCAGCTGACCAGCGCAAGGTCAGACGCGGATGCCCGTAGTAGACATAGGCGAGATAGGTCGCCCAGGGGGCCGTCTTAGGGTGATACTTGGACCGCAGATCTTGTAGGATTGCCCCCACAGGTTCGGAAGATCCACCTTTAGGGGGCAGCGCTCGGCGCCAGAACTCGATCGCGACATCCCTGGCGACATCGTCATTAACCACCCACAACGCGCCGAGCAGGGCGCCGAAGCCTCCGCGGAGGCAGTTTCCAGGGAACCCTCCCATACTGCCTAGCACCTCACCGCCCGTGCCGATCATGCAAGCGTTGAGGAAGATGAATGGCTGGAACTTCTCGTCGTACTTTGTACCGCTGAAAAAGCTTGCAGAAATCTCCGTCCCGTCGCTGAGGAAAAGAACCGACTCATTGGGGTCTCCCGGGTCGAAGCTGCCATGCCCCGCGAAATGTACCGCACCGGCCCCGCCTACGTTCTGGAACTTGTGCACCAGCTCCGCGTCAAGGAGCTGATTGAGAGCCTCCTTGGTGGCGTCCAGTGGAACAGCATCGTAGGTCTGAGTCAGCTCCTTTGCCTCCTGCACTGCGCCCGGAAGGCGGCTCAGCTTGGACTCCTTCTTGTACATCGTGGCCATCACCGCCATCTGGCTCACATCTATAGAGGAGGGGGGCTGTGGAGGCGGTCTGTCAAAGATACTGGAGGCATTCACGCCAGTTGTCCGCTTGGAGGCGGGCTTCCGAGGCGCACCTTCAGGATCGCGGAGCCATCTACCCACCAATGCCTGCGCCCCGAGGTAGGAGGGGCGCGCAGGATCGAGGGGAGGCTCGATCAAAGCCATCTCCCAGGGGACGTACGGTTCCGCGCTTACGATGAGCACGCTGGGGGAGCGGCCGGGAGAGCGGCTAGCCACTTCACGTAGCGCATCAACTGCGGGCTGGGGAAGTT
>CAZDGO010000201.1:0-4864 GCA_964504825.1 uncultured Gaiellales bacterium | reverse complement strand
GCGACCGGAGGCCGTCCATGAGCGAGACCATGCGTGCCCTGACCTATGACCGAGTCCAGGATCCGTGGGACGCTACCACGGGCCTGCGTCTACAGTCTGTACCCCGGCCCGTCCTGGACATCGATCGGGACTACCACGATGGCGCTATGGCCCTGGTGCGGCCTCTTCTCACCGGGTTCTGCGGTTCCGACAGAGGCATCTGGCACCGGCGCAGCTTCGGTGACATGATCGCGGCATCCCTGGAGGAAGAGGGCCGTGACGTACGGGTCATGGGTCACGAGCTCCTCGGCGAGATAGTCGAAGTCGGCCCGGAGGCCGTGAGGGATTTGGGATACCAACCCGGTGACATCGTGTCGGCGGAGAGCCATATCGTCGACGACACCTGCTACCAGTGTCGCGTCGGCGACAGGCACGTGTGCGCCACCGCTCAGATCATCGGCATCTCCCTCGACGGCTGCTTCAGCGAGCTGGTGAAGCTGCCCGCCAAGACCCTCTGGCCCACCGACATTCGGAAGATCCGGCCCGAAGTCGCAGTGCTACAAGAGCCGTTCGGGAACGCGGTCCACGCCTGCACCAAAGTCAACCTGCGCGGCCAGCGCGTGGCCATCATCGGCCTGGGGACCATCGGCCTTTTCGCGGTGGCAGTGGCACGGGCACTCGGAGCGCGCGCGATCATCGGGATCGAGCCGGTGGAGCGTAACCGCCGCATGGCGCTCGCCTTGGGGGCGAACGCGGTCATCGCGCCGTCGCAGCCCACGGCTCAAAGCTACATCCACGACGCCGCCATCACGCAGGAGATCCACGACCTCACCGGAGGTGTGGGCGTCGACGTAGCCATAGAGATGAGCGGCGCCACCGCCTCGCTCAACACCGCCATCGCCGGAGCCCGCAGGGGCGGAAACGTGATCATGTTCGGCCTCAAGAGCGGTGACGCCGTCATCGAACACGTCGACCGCGTGATCGTCGACGGGATCAGCCTTCACAGTGTGGTGGGCCGCCGCATCTGGGAGACGTGGCACATTACCCGGAATATCCTGGAATCGCGCGACCCCAACATCCATGATGCGGTCTTCGACGTGATCCTCGAGGGAGGCCGCGACTGCATCATGCACGTCGACGACTTCGACCCGGCGACATTCGAGCGGCTCATCGATTCCCACCCCAAGGTTCTCATTCGCTGGTCGTGATGGAGGGCAGAGACATGCGGCAGAGCGCATATCATGTGTTCGACGCTCAGCTGGCCGAGATACGCGAAGCCGGGCTGTGGAAGGAAGAACGCGTCATATCTTCCCCTCAGGGGGCGTACATCGAGGTAGGCGAACAGCAGGTGCTCAACCTCTGCGCGAACAACTACCTGGGGCTCTCCTCGAACCCGGAGGTCATCGCCGCGGCGAAGGATGCCCTCGACCGCAGGGGCTTCGGCATGTCGAGCGTCCGTTTCATCTGCGGCACGCAGGACATCCACGCTGAGCTTGAAGCGGAGATCGCACGCTTCTTCGGGTTCGACGACGCCGTGCTCTACGGCTCCTGCTTCGACGCCAACGGCGGTCTCTTCGAGACCCTGCTGACCGAGGCCGACGCCGTCATCAGCGACGCGCTCAACCACGCCTCGATCATCGACGGCATCCGCCTGTGCAAGGCCCGGCGCCTCCGCTATGCGAACGGTGACATGGCCGAACTCGAGACGCGGCTGCAGGAAGCCGCCGATGCCCGCCTGCGTCTGGTGGCCACAGACGGGGTGTTCAGCATGGAGGGCAGCCTCGCCCCTCTCGACCGCATCTGCGCGCTCGCCCAGCAGTACGACGCACTGGTGATGGTCGATGACTCCCACGCCTCCGGATTCGTGGGGCCCACGGGACGCGGCACCCCGGAACACTTCGGGGTTCAAGGCCAGATCGACATCCTGACCAGCACTCTGGGGAAAGCGTTGGGAGGCGCCTCGGGCGGTTTCACCGTGTCCCGGCGCTCGGTGACCGACCTGCTCCGGCAAAGGTCGCGACCGTACCTCTTCTCGAACTCGCTCGCTCCGACGATCGTCGGGGCCGGGCTGGCCGCCTTGCGGCTGCTCTCCGGCAGCGCCGAGCCACGCGAGCGCCTGTGGGCCAACGCCGCCCAGTTCCGCGCCGGCATGGTCGCGGCCGGCTTCGATGTGAGGCCGGGCGACCACCCCATCGTGCCCGTCATGGTCGGCGACGCCCGATTGGCCGCTGAGGTGGCCGCCGACCTGCTGCGCGAGGGGGTGTACGTCATCGGCTTCAGCTATCCGGTCGTACCCAAAGGTGAAGCCCGCATCCGCGTGCAACTCTCGGCCGCGCACGATCCAGATGATATCCAGCGCGCGATCGAGGCCTTCGTGCGGGTGGGTCGAGGCCACGGCCTCGTGGAAGGTTGACGTGATGGCACGACGCCCGGATGCTCTGAAGCCCGCCCCCACACCGCCGGAACTCGTGCTGGAGCAGGTGTACCGGGTATGTGACCCGTCTGGGCTCGCGTTCGCGACTACCGCGGAGCTTCCTGAACTCACCGAGATCATAGGGCAGGCCCGCGCCGTCACTGCGGTCGATTTCGGCATCGGCATCCGGAGCGAAGGCTACAACATCTATGCCCTCGGGCCCTCGGGCACGGGCAAGACCACCACCGTGACCACGTTCCTGGAGCGGGAGGCCGGCACCCTGCCGGTTCCTGACGACTGGGTCTACGTGAACAACTTCAGCCTTCCGCATCAACCGAACGTGATCCGCTTCCCGCCCGGCCGGGCATGCGAGTTCCGGCGCGACATGGAGAAGGTGATCGTCGACCTGCAAGCGGCCATCACCCTCGCCTTCGAGAGCGAGGAGTACGAGACGGACCGGCGTGAGATCGCCCAGCACGTGGGCGAACGCCAGGAGGTCAGGCTGGATCGGCTCCGGGAGGCGGCGGCGAAGACGGGCTGCATCATGGTCCGCACGCCCACGGGCCTCGCCTTCGCCCCCAAGACGGCCGAGGGCGAGACGATGTCGCGCGAACAGTACAACGAACTACCGGTCGAGAAGCAGAAGCAGATCGACGAAGGGCTCGAGGCCCTCAACCAGCAGCTGCAGCAGGTGATGCGGGAGGTGCGTCTCGAGGAGAAGGCCGCCCGCGAGACCCTGCAGGAACTGGACAGTCAGGTCACGACCTACGCCGCCGAACACTTGGTCGAGGAGATCCGAGAGAAGTGGGCCGCGGTGCCGGAAGTGGCAGATTACCTCGACTCCGTGCTGAAAGACGTGATCAAGAACGCGGGGGACTTCAAGAGGTCCGACGAGGAGACTCCCACCGTCTTCATGGGAGTTCCGATTCCCGCCGGCCAGACTGCAGAGGCCACGTTCCGCAAGTATCACGTGAATGTCTTGGTCGACCATAAGGATCTAGCAGGCGCTCCCATCGTCCGGGAGAGCAACCCCAGCCTCCAGAACCTCGTCGGCCGGGTCGAGCATGTGGCTCAGTTCGGGGCCCTACTGACCGACTTCAATATGATCAAACCGGGGGCGCTTCATGCCGCGAACGGGGGGTTCCTCGTCCTCGAGGCGCGCGACGTGCTGACCAGACCGTTTGCGTGGGATGCTCTGAAACGGACGTTGAAGAACGGGGTCATCCGCATCGAGGACGTGGCCCAACAGACCGGCATGACCACTACTTCTACCCTCGACCCCGAGCCCATCCCCTTCACCGCCAAGGTGGTGTTGATCGGTGAGGCTGAGGTCTACTATCTTCTGCTGTCCCAGGACCCGGAATTCCAGGAGCTCTTCAAGGTCAAGGCGGACTTCGACACCGTGGTCGAACGGACCGAGGCTAACGAGCTGCTATACGCGCGCTTTGTGGCGCAGGTCTGTCGCGCCGAGGGCCTCCCGCCCTTCACCCCAGCCGGTGTGGCCCGAGTGATAGAGCAGGCCTCCCGCATGGTCGAAGACCAGACCAAGCTCAGCAGCCGTCTCTCCGGCATCGTCGACCTGTTGCGGGAGTCGGCCTACTGGGGCGCTCGCCGCAACGGGGACGTGATGGACACAGCCACCGTGGACGCGGCCGACGTGCGGCGAGCCATTGAACAACGTCTACATCGGTCGGCACGTATCGAGGAACGCATCCGCGAGATGATCGCCCGCGAAACGATACTGGTCGACACCGAGGGCGCCGTGGTAGGCCAGGTGAACGGTTTGTCGGTCACCGGCATGGGAGATCACGCCTTCGGTCAACCTTCCCGCATCACTGCCACCACGCGTCTGGGAAGTGGGGACGTCGTCGACATCGAGCGCGAAGTGGAGATGGGTGGGCCTATCCACTCCAAGGGCGTGATGATCTTGGCCGGCTACCTCGGTTCTCGCTACGCCCCCGACGGCCCCCTCTCCCTGTCCGCCCGCCTGGTGTTCGAGCAGTCATATGCCGGCGTGGAAGGCGACAGCGCCTCGTCGACCGAGCTCTACGCAATCCTGTCATCTCTCAGCGGCCTCTCGGTTCAGCAGCGCTTCGCGGTGACCGGGTCGGTGAACCAGAGGGGTCAGGTGCAGGCCATCGGCGCAGCCAACGAGAAGATCGAAGGCTTCTTCGCCGTCTGCAAAGCGAAAGGTCTCACGGGCGATCAGGGGGTGCTGCTCCCACATGCCAACGTAGACAACCTCATGCTATCCGAGGAGGTGCGGGAGGCCGTCGCGGCGGGACGGTTCCACATATACCCTGTGGCGAGCATCGACGAAGGCATCGCTATCCTCACCGGGGTGGCGGCGGGTGAGCGCGGACCCCGGGGCGCCTTCCCTCCAGGCACGGTGAACCGGCTGGTGTCTGATCGTCTGGTCGCCCTGGCCTTGGTCGCGCGCGACCAAGGCGGCGATGGCGAGGGATCAGGTGG
>CAZDGO010000200.1:0-4923 GCA_964504825.1 uncultured Gaiellales bacterium | reverse complement strand
CGCTCCTTTCCTGGCCTTTACGGCCGATGGGGGACCCACAAGCGACGCTCCTCAAGCATCCCGGTCGTTTGTCAGCGCACTCCCAGCTTCTGGTCAAGGTTGTGTAAATAGGGGGAGGAGGCATCGGCGGTCTGGGGCTATACTTTTGCGCAGAACACCTACCCACGCACCGGAGGGGGATGAAGCCAGCCGCGCCTACCCGCACGATGATGACCACCGTATGTGCGGTTGCCCTCGTGTTTGCCACCCTGCTCGCCCTCGCCCTGACGAGCGACCCCGCGGTCGCGGCGGGCAGCGGTGCGGCGGCCGATGCGGCCCTCACCATCGACGGTATCCCCTATCCCCGGGTCATCATCCAGGGGCACCTTGAGTTCACTCGCCAGCAGGCCGAGGCCTCAGGCGATCCCCGCAGCTTCTACGAGTGGGGGGAGATCCTGCATCTGTACGACACGGCCACGGAACGGGTGCTCGCGGCCCGTGCGGCGTGGAACGCCGGATTCCGTGTCACCCCCGAGGACCGGGCGCAGTTCGATCGCTACACCCTTGAGAGCAGGCCGAACTACCTACAGACACTGTACGGCGGGTCGTTGGAAGCCTTCCGATGGGACGCCGACCTGCAGATTCTCATGAAGAAGTGGATGGTCTACGTGACCACGGGTCAGCGCGATGTCGGCTGGGTTAGGGCCGGCGAGATGATGACGGCGAGCGCGCAGGAGTTCGCGGCCTGGGACGCTTGGCTCCGCCCCGCTATGAAGCGGGCGAGGATCGTCACCTATCCGGAGCGGCTCGAACGCCGCGGAGAGGCGGCGCCCCGGGTGGGTGTGCTGTTCCTGGTGTTCTTAGGGGTCGGCGCTCTCGCCCTCTGGCTCCGCGCGGTCGCCCGCAACGCCCGCGGCCGGAACCTCCTCGTGCGATGGCCCTGGATCTCCAGCCTTGTGCGCTACCGTGTCTACCCGGAGGGAGCGCGGATCTTGGTGCTGGCCGTGTTCCTGCTCATGCTGGGTGCACTCGCAGCCGGGTCGCCCCTCGCCCACCGCAACTTGGGGTCGGTGTATCTCTGGATCCTGTGGTGGCCGGTCGTGCCGTTCATGCTGTTCTTCGCGGCCCGCTCGTGGTGTGCCGTCTGTCCGATAGCGACCTTGGGGGACCTGGTCCAGCGCGCGGCCGGCCCCGGCCGGCGGCCGGCCCCTCGCCTCTTCGTGGTCGCCGGAGTCTGGGTGATCGAGGGTGTCTTCCTAGCCGTGACCTGGCTCGATCGGGCCGTGGGCCTGGTCGGCTCCGTGCGCTTAACCCTCACCGCCCTGGTGCTCCTGACAGGCGTGGCGATGAGCGTGGCGGCCGTGTACCGCCGGCGCACGTTCTGCCGGTACCTGTGCTTCTTCGGGGCCCTGGCCGGCAATTACAGCATGGCTTCGGTCGTGGAGCTTCGGCCCGATGGGGCGACCTGCAAAGGATGCCGGCGGGAGGCGTGCTTGACTCGGGAGGCGGCGGAGACCTTGCCGGACGGCTGCCCGATGCTCGAGCGGCCCCGTGCTCTGGCCGGTAACCGGGAGTGCAATCTCTGTTTGACGTGCCTCCGGACATGTGAGCGCCGCTCGCTTGCCCTCCGGGTGCGCGATCCCCTCACCGAGTTGGCCTCGGTCCGCCAGCCCCGCTTAGCCGTGGCCGCGCTCGCGGCAGTGCTCGTGGGGGTGGTTGCCGTGCAGAATCTGGGCATGCTCGAGATAGCCGGGGTGCTGGAGAGGAGGCTCTGGGAGGTCACAGGGCTCGGCCAGATGGGGATCGCTACGGTCTTCTACCTGACCGCCGTCGCTCTGCCTCTGGTATTTCTCGCGGTCTTCGCCCGGGGAGATCGCAGGACGATGGCCCTGTACGGTTACGCCCTGATCCCGCTCGACCTGGGAGCCCATGCGGCCCACAATCTGCTGCACCTGCTTGGGGAAGCGAAGTCGGTGTGGTGGGTCACGGCATCCTTGGTGGGTATCTCGTCGCCCCTGGACATCCCCGGTGGACACTTCGGGGGCAGCGTGGGGGCGTCGATTGTCGACGCCCCCACGATCAAGGTTCTTCAGGTCGCCCTGCTGCTGCTCGCCGCGACCGGCAGTCTTGTTGTAGCGCGGCGCATGCAGCGTCGCCAGGCGCGCGTCTACGCGGCCGGACGAGGGTTCTCCGCTCGGCCGCTCTTCGCCCTCGTTCTGCTCTTCGTGGCCATGAACCTCTGGCTCTTCTCGGTGCCCATGGCGCTCCGGCACTAGCGAGTTCGGGTGGCTGCGGACATGAACGCGCCGTCCTCTAGCCACAGAATCCCGGCAGCCACCTCTTGCGCCCGCCGGCCAGGCCCATGTTGGGCGAGAAGGACCTCCGCATTCATGACGGGACGTCCGTACTTGCGCGTTCTTACCTGAGCGGTGGTCGAAATCGTGCACAAATACTACGAGTCGTAGTATTATGGCTACGTCGCCTGCCGCTCCCTTCAACAGCGTTGCAGGCGGACCTCCGTCAAAGACAGCTCAGCAAGGGGAGCGCACGTGACATCGAACCGTCAGAACCAGAGACCGGCGAACCGTTCAACCCAAAACGCCAGGCCGATGACCAGTCGAAACAACGACCTTGAGAACAAGAGGCAACGCTTCGAGGAGGCGGGCAAATTCCCCTTCCGCAAGGTGGTCATCTACGTCTCGGTGATCGTGGTGGTCGCCCTTCTGGGCACGGCCGGCTACTCCAAACTGCAGGCCTCCAAGCAGGTCTCCAGTGGGGTGACCCTCAGCCAGGGCTCAGGATCGGCCGCTCCTTCGGCCGCGGCTTCTGGGGGCAACATCGTCATGACCCCCATCGACCTGGCGGTCGACGGCCCAAACGCGACTTTCGCCCTGGCTGACGTCCAGAAGTCGACCCTGGTCAGCATGAAGTACCCCCGCACGAGCCCGCTGCCCGGTGTATGGCAGGACATCACCGGCGGCACGATCCCGCTCATCGCCTATGTTGCTCCGAGCGGCAACCTGGTGGTGGCCACCTCGTTCTGCGAGCCCTGCAAGAGCACCAGCTTCCACATCGAAGGCAACACCATTGTGTGCGACACCTGCTTCACCAAGTGGGATCTGAACACGCTAGAAGGTATCTCCGGCGGCTGCACCGCGTTCCCGCCCCAGGCTCTGACAGTGCAGAACCAGAACGGCACCATCGTCGTGCCCACCGCCGACCTAGAGAGCTGGACACCGCGGGCCTAGGAAGATGCGTCTCTCTCACATCGCCTTCCGGAACGTGCGCGAGCACCCGTCGCGCAGCGCGCTCCTGTTGCTGGTCATCACGGTGACCGTCGCCATCGTGAGCGTTCTCTACCTGGTGACCCGCAGCGCCGAGCGCGATCTGGCCGACAAGGTGGACGCATACGGCGCGAACATCGTCGTAGCCCCGAGGACCGAGGAGCTTCCCCTGTCGTACGGAGGAATCACCCTCGGCGGTCTGACGTACGATGTCCAGCCACTGCACGTTGCCGACCTGGCCAAGATCCGGTCGATCCCCAACAAGCAGAACATCAACCGCGTCGCGCCCAAGTTGATCGGGGCGGTTGATGTCGGAGGCGTGCGGCTTCTGGCCGCCGGCGTCGATTGGGAAGAAGAGCTGGCTCTCAAAAAATGGTGGAAGATCACCGGCAGCCGCCCGCAGGGCGACGGCGATCTTCTGGCAGGCAGCCGGGCGGCGGCGAAGTTGGGGCTACAGCCCGGGGATCCGGTGTCGCTGAGCGGCGGGGCTTTCCAGGTCGCCGGTACCCTGGCGCCGACCGGCACCCAAGAGGATGACCTTCTCTACCTCAGCCTGCCGAAGGCCCAGGCCTTGTGGGATCGGCCCGGAGAGATCAGCCTGATCGAGGTCTCCGCATTCTGCAGCACCTGCCCGATCGAGGACATCAACGCCCAGATCGCTTCCGCCATCCCCACCGCCCGGGTCTCGGCGCTGCTCAAAGCGGTCGAGGGACGACGTCTCCTTATCGATCAGTTCCGTCTCTTCAGTGCCCTCCTCTCCGGGCTGATGATTCTCGTCGGCTGCCTGATCGTGCTCTCGTCCACGCTGGCGGGAGTGCGTGACCGGCGCGGGGAGATCGGCATCTTTCGCGCGATCGGCTACCGGCGGAGGCATATCTTCAGTATCATCCTTATCGAGAACCTCGCCCTCGCCGCCATCGGCGGCCTCGCCGGGGTCGCACTTGCCGGACTGGCGGCGGGACCGTTGGCCCGGGCGGTGGCCGGGGTTACCCACGCCCTCCTGCCCGGCGCGGCGAACCTGGGCTTGTCGCTGGCCGCCGCAATAGGGGTGGTTCTCGTCGCCAGCCTCTATCCGGCGTGGCAGGCCTCCCGTCTCAGCCCGACGCTCGCCATGCGGCCGGTGTAGCCGTGAACCTGCGGGCTATCGCCCAAGGAGGTCATCCGTGTCTGTAGTACGCGTAGAAGAGGTCAGCCAGCACTACGGCGAGGGCGAGGCCCGCGTGGTGGCCCTCGACCGCGTCAGCGTGGACATTGAACGCGGCGACTACACGGCCATCATGGGGCCCTCAGGCTCCGGGAAGACTACACTACTCTCCATCCTCGGCTCAATGAACCCGCCCACCAGCGGGCGACTGTTGGTCGACGATATCGACGTGTACGCTCTCAGCCAGGAGCGCCAGGCCGACCTGCGCCGCGAGTATATCGGCTTCGTCTTTCAGCAGCTCGAACTCATACCCTACCTCTCGGCGGTGGAGAACGTCATGCTGCCGCTGGCCATCCTCAAGGAGCCGGGCAAACGAGAACGGGCCCTGGACGCGCTCTGCCGGGTGGGCTTGGACGAGCGCAAGGCCCGCCGGCTCCCCTCCGAGCTCTCGGGGGGAGAGCAGGGCCGCGTGGCCATCGCGCGCGCGGTCGTCAACGACCCGCCGATCGTCCTGGC
>CAZDGO010000199.1:0-4938 GCA_964504825.1 uncultured Gaiellales bacterium | reverse complement strand
TGCCCATCGCCATGACCCAGTCCCCGGGCCGCACAGCCTCGGAATCGCCCAGCGGCGCTACGGTCAACGGCTGTTTGGGATCGACTTTGATGAGCGCCAGGTCGTCGCGGGCATCGGCCCCGACGACGCGCGCCGTGTATTCATCGCCATTGGTGAAGGTCACGGTGACCGATTCGGCTTGGTCGATGACATGGCGGTTCGTCAGGATGTAGCCATCCTTGCTGATGACGACCCCGGAACCCTCGGCCGTTGGCTGATAGTCCGGCGGCAGGCTGGGGTGGCCGTCGGGTAGACCGCCAGAATCAGTGGTAGTCGTGGTTCTCGGTTGGTTTGGCGTCGGTTGGTCGGGGACGATCGACGGCAGGCTGGTCGCGGTCGACTGACCGGCACCCGGCTTATGTTTCACCAAGATAAAGACCACGGTCGGCTTCATGCGATCCGCGATAGGCGCGAAGCTCGGGATGTTACGCAACTCCGGAGTCATACCCGCGCCTTCGGTCCACAGGTTTTCCGCGCGAGAACTGGTAGGCCGGTCGATGCCCGTTGCGAGGAAGAAGCCCAGAGCGCCGAAAAAGAGCGCGCCCGCGACCGCAATAAGGGCCAGGTTTCCTCGCCGGCGAAGTAGAGAACCCATCGAATGCTCCTTGTCCGCCCCCGAGCGGGGGCCTCTCATGATGTGAGGAGTATACCCCCATACCCTGCGCCCGGACCGGCCCGGCTACTCGCTATGCACCTGCCTCCGCGATAATGCGACGCAGGCGATCAACGTCCACGCGGTACTTGAAGACCACGCGGCCCCCGATCTCACCCACGGGGATACGCTCACGATAGCGGGCTTCGAGATCGGGGGCTCCGGAGATATCGACGGACCTCACCACGATCCCCCAGTCGCGCTCTAAAGGAGCCAAGACGGCGCGAGCCTCGTCGCATAGGCAGCAACCGGGCGCCGTGTAGAACACCAGTTCCAGACTGGGGTCCGGGGTCACGATCCTACCAACCGAACCCGGCCGCCGCGGCGCGCCCGCGGAAGCTGCGCTCGAGGGAACGCAGGTTGCGAACATACGCCGCGAAGCCGGGAACGTTACTCCCGTAGTATGCGGCCGCGAACGCTTCCCAGTCGTATGGGGGAGCGTCGAGAAGCTGCCCGTACAGACCGCGGCCCACCTTGAGATAGCGGCCGAGCGCCATCATGCCTATCTCCGGCGTGGAGAAGGAGTACCAATCTTTACCTGAAACCCACACTTTTCCAGCCGCCAGCTCTCCCCAGCGGGTGTCGACGCCATGGTAGCGCAGGCAGCCGAAGTTGTTGGCCGAGACCAGTTCCCCTCCGAGGTTCGGATCACCCAGCGACGTCTCCGTCCCGATGATGACCAACTGAGGCAGCACATCGATGCCGTACCAATGCCAATTGTCTACGATCATGTCGCCCGTGACCCGGCTATTGTGCGGCCCGAGGATGTCACGGTCCAAGAACGCCGCCGTACTTGCCGCGGCAGCGTGCGAGGTAGCGAGACCGGCGGACAGGGCCATGAAGGCCACCGCCAGCATGAATATGGAAAAGGTCCTTCGGAGTTCAGGGATCGCGTGCGAACGTGTCATGAGGGTCGTCCTCCGTGCTTCGGTGATAGGAAGGCGCGCGGCAAGACGGACTCCGTACGGGGAAGAAGGGTCGCGCCTTGCGGGCGCCGTGGCGGCGATGGCCACATGTTGTATGGGGGGCCGAGCGAACGGGGTGATCGGTCTCGGTGGTGCTTGGCCTTTCTGGTCACGGCCGGCTCCCTGGTGGCGCGTATGGTAGCAGCCTCTCCTCGGCTCGCCAACCCCGCGCCCGCCAACCCTCCTGCTCGCCACCCTTGCACTATCCGCGGCGCGCGTGTTCTGATTTACTCAGCGGATGAAGGCGGCAGACACCACCGGCATGCCCACAGAAAGCACCGACGTGCCCGCAGACCGGCGCGCGGTATTTGCCATAGTCAACCCCGCCTCCGACAACGGCTCGACGGCACGTTTCTGGCCGCGGGCGAGAAGGACCCTGGTGAATGCCGGCTTCCACGTGGAAGAGGTACTCACTGAAGGACCGGGCCACGCCACGGCGCTTGCGCTCGCAGCGGGAGAACAGGGGCACCGGGTCGTGCTCTATGTTGGCGGCGACGGCACGGCCAACGAGGTGGCCAACGGCCTGCTCAAGCTGCCCACCCTGGCCCGGCCCACGCTGGCTGCCCTGCCGCGAGGCACCGGCGGAGATCTAGCCAAGAGTCTCGGCATGGCCCCGGGAGCGGCAGCCGCAGCCGCGCGTTTGGCGCGAGGCCGCGAGCGCACCATAGATGTCGCTTCGTGTACCTACACAGGGCTCGATAACACGCACACTCGGCGTTTTTTTCTCAACATCGCCGACGCGGGTATCGGGGGGTACGTGGCGGAGCGCGTGAATCGCTCCAGCAAGGTCTTCGGCGGATTCGCCTCGTTCCTCTGGGCGACCCTCTCGGTGTTCGCTACCATGCGCAAACCTGAGCTGACCTTGACCATCGACGGGCAGATGCGTTTCGCCGGTCCGGCCACATCGATGGCGGTGTGCAATGGTTCCCGGTTCGGCGGAGGCATGCTCATGGCTCCCGAAGCCCGCCTCGACGATGGATTGCTCGATATAGTGGTCATCGGCGACATCTCCAAGGGAGATCTCGCCCTGAACCTGCCGCGGCTCTATCGAGGCACACACCTGACTCACCCCAAGGTGGAGACGTTCCGAGGGCGTGAGGTCGTGATCGAAGCGGCCGCGCCCGCGCCCCTGGAGATCGATGGTGAACACCCCGGCACCACTCCGTTCCACGTGTGGGTGGAACCGACAGCACTCCGCATGATCGTGTAGGACGACCCAAAGGAGACAGGAACATGGACGTTAGAGAAGCCGTCATCCGGCGACGGAGTATCCGCACGTTCGAGAGCGACAGACACGTCAGCGAGGCCGACATCGCCACGATAGTCGAAGCGGGGAGGCAGGCCCCGTCGTGGAAGAACGACCAACCATGGCGGTTCGTCATAGTGCGCGACCCCGACCTGCGCGAGAATATGGCCCAGTGTCTGCCGGAGAGCAATCCCGCCACAGGCACCATCCGCGCCGCCTCGGCGGTGATCGTGCTGCTGGGCGTACCCGCCGAAGGCGCCGTGCATCAAGACAAACCGTTCTGGCTGGTCGACTGCGGCATCGCCGGCGAGAACATGTATCTGCAGGCCACGGAGCTCGGCATCGCCACGGTGTGGGTGTCGCTCGTGGACGGACCTCGGCTCTGCGCCCTCCTTGGCCTACCCGAGGAGATGCAATGCATCGGCCTCTTCCCCCTCGGCTACGCGCCCGAGGGCTTCGAACCCAAACCTCGGAGCCGCAAGGAGATCGCGGATATCGTATGGTCGGAGCAGTACGGGCAGCCCTTCACCGTCGACCGTTGAGGGCCGCCAGCAGCACGTAGCCTCCGCAGGGCTCGAGTCGCTCACCCGGAGCGAGCGCCAGGTTCCGGTGGTCGCAGGCGCCACCTGCCACAAAGTCACACTCCCGGCAGACATGCGACTCGAGATCGAGATCGCGCTCGTAGCAAACCGGATCCGCGGCCGCGAGCAGTTTCGCGAAGGTCGTCCGGAGGGCGCAGATGCCCTCCGGACCGGACGCCGCTTCGTCCAACAGACGGCAGATCTCGACGAAGCCCGCGCAGGCTTGGTCCTCGCCCGCGTCATCGCGGTGATGCGTGCAGAAACCGGCGCAGACCAATCGCCTGCGACCCACCTCTGAGGTGAGGTCGAGCCGCCGGGACTCAGCCGCGGTGACTCTGCCCTTCGCCGCCGGCCCTCGGTCCGCCGCCAGCGCCCGAATTGGTGTCACGAGTCACCCCCTGATTCTGGTTCCGCACGATGTGGTACCTTTCGTGAATGTTATGCCCTTCCCCTGGCCCGGGACAACCCAGAGGCCGGTGACATAGTGGTAACTCCCAACAGCGCTTCGCGCTCGATCACCGTCCGGGACGCTCGTTCCGAAGACGCGGCTGTGCTTTACGCGTCTGCCATATCCGCACGGTCGCCCGTCGATCATCCGGCCGTGGCTACTCCGCATCGGGCGCACGACGACGGGGTCCTGCGGGTGGCGGTCACTCCCGAAGACCGTGTCGTCGGCGCTCAGCACTACCGACACCTCGATTCGACCCAAGGCTGGCTCAGCGGCCTGCGCGTGGACCCCGAGTTCCGCCGCCAAGGCATCGCCGGCATGTTGTTGGCCGATGCCATACGGATGGCCCAGAGTGAGCGGCTGCTGATACTGCGCTACGCCGGAGATGCGACGACCGAAGCCGTCCACCGCTTGAGTCAGGCACACCACGCACGCCCTCGGGGCACGTGGGTGAGCTTCGAGCGGACATTGGACGCCTCGGCGTGCAAGATCGGTCGTGCCAAGCCTGCGCTGTGCCAGGCGGCTACGGCGCTGGGCCAGGGCGACCGTCTACGGGCGCTCTCGCTCATCCACGCGAGCGGCAGGAGCCTCTACGCCGAAAACTGGGCCTGGCGCACTCTCGACGCTGCCGCCATCGCATCCGTGATACAAGACGGGCACGCCTTCTTTGCCCGGTCGGGCGTGGGGGGATGGAGTCTAGCCTTGCTGGCCACACACCCCGAGGGCGAGATGGAAGCCACGTTGTACGGCACCGATCCCGTGTGCGCTCAAGCAGTGCTGGACCACCTCAAACGCACCGCCTGCGCGTCTGCCGATGGCGTGGACATCATCGTGCACGTTCCTCAGGACTCGCCCGCGGCCGGCCTCCTCGGGAGCCTGGCGCGGCGCGCTGAATGGCGACCGGTGACAGACCACGCACTGCGGGTCTGGGAGATCGAGCTGACGCCCAAGGAGTCCGTCCGCGCGAACACGTAGGGCTCGTTTCAAACGAAGCCTTGGCCGCCGGG
>CAZDGO010000198.1:0-4945 GCA_964504825.1 uncultured Gaiellales bacterium | reverse complement strand
CCATGGCGGCGACCACCGCCCGGAGCCCACGGGGCCTATGGCCGACCATCTTCACTGTCGCGAGTTGAAACATAGTGGGCAGGATACCAGTCCGTGCCCGAGACGTCCGGCACGGCGCGTATACTCCGATTCGACCCCGACCCTGACAAGGCAGGCCGCGATGGAGACCACGACTCGCATCCGCGCTATCACGTTCGACTTCTGGAACACCCTCTACGCCGAGCCCTTGGACGGATCAGCCGAGTCCTCCCGCGCGGAACGCATGGCCGCCATCCGCGACGCGCTCGCCGTCAGCGACCTGGCGCCCACCCAGGAGGAACTGCTCGCCGCGTGGCGCTCCGGCTTCACCGCCTACCTCGAGGCTTGGCAAGAGGGAAGGCACTTCGGCGCCTTCGAGCAGGTGGGCCACGTGTTGGAACACTTCGGTGCCGCTCCGCTTGATGGCATCATCGAGCGGACCGCACGGCGCATCGAGAAATCCGGCGCCGACGCGAACCTGCAACTCCAGCCGGGGGCGGCCGAGGTCATTCCGGCCTTGGCGGACGCGGGCATCAAGCTAGGTCTCATCTCCGACACCGGCCTGACGCCGGGGCGGATCTTGCTGGGGTTCCTGGAGCGGGACGGCCTACTGCCCCACTTCTCATCGCTCACGTTCTCCGACGAGACCGGATTCCCCAAGCCCGATCCGCGGATGTTCCACCGCGCACTCGCGCCCCTGGGAGTCGTGCCCGCGGAGGCCGCCCATGTGGGCGACACGCCCCGCACCGACATCGCGGGGGCCCAGGCGGTGGGCATGCGCGCCATCCGTTTCGCGGCGGCCCGCGACACTGCCGAGCCACCCACAGCCGACTATGTCATCTACGACCATCGTGACCTATTGCCTCTCGCCGGGCTGCGGCGGTAAGGCCTGCGCGATGCGGCGGCCCAAAAGCGAGCTCTTAGGCCGCCAGAGCCGGCCCGCGAGGCTGGCAGCCCTCCGGCACGAAAATGACCAGAAGGACGGCAGCGATGATCCCGGCCGCGGCCCCGACCCAGAAGGGCGCCGCCGGGGAGACGTGGTCCCAGAGCAATCCCGCCACGAGGCTTGCCGGAAGGGCTGCGAGCCCGACCACACCGTGATACGCACCAAAGGCCGTCGCCCGCCGGTCGGAGGGCGACATCTGCGCCAGCAGCGCCCGCCCGTTGCCATCGGCCACCGCCATGTAGACGCCATATACCAGGAACCCAAGCCACGCACCCGCCGCCGACCCCACCACGGCCATCACCGCATACGCCGCCGCGAAGAGCACATAGCCGACCACAGCCACGCGCCGCCGCCCGAGGCGGTCGGCCAGCAGCCCCGCTGGTATGGCGAGCCCCGAATAGAGCAGGTTGTACACCAGATACATGATCGGGATGAGGGCGGCGACCACACCAAGATTCTGGGCCCGCAGGATAAGGAAGACGTCGGAGGAGTTGCCCACCGAGAACAGTCCGGCTATCAGCACATAGTTGAGAAGCGGGCCGCGCAGGGTCTTCACCCGCCGCACTGCGTTGCGAAAGAGATGCGCGGGATCACCCGCGGCCCTCGCCGCGCCGCCCTCAGCCGCTTGGGCGTCAACCACACGCGCCCTGCGTGGCGCCCGCCGCTCCCGGATGAACAGGGCGATGACGAGGACCGCTATCAACCCAGGAATGATGCTCAGCCAAAAGACCGTACGATATGCGCCCGGTGTCGCCGTCAGCACAAGGAAGGCGATGCCGGGCCCCAGTACGGCCCCAAACTGGTCCATCGCGCGGTGGAACCCGAAGTTTCGGCCTAGGTCGGCCGACGTGGAGGCATCGGCGATGATGGCGTCTCGTGGAGCTGTGCGGATGCCCTTGCCGAAGCGGTCGACGAACCGGACGGCCAGCACCAGTCCCCAGGACCCCGCCAGGGCCAATCCAATGCGGCTGATCGCCGAGATACCGTATCCGGCCTCCAACAGCACCTTCCGGCGACCCAGCCGATCCGAAAGCCAGCCGGAGAACATCTTCACCGTGCTGGCCGTGGTCTCAGCGATCCCTTCGATCAGCCCGATCACTGACTTGTTCACCCCGAGCCCCGACGACAAGAAGAGCGGCACGAGGGGGTAGACCATCTCCGAGCTCACGTCCATGAAGAACGACACCAGCCCGGCGAAGAAGACGTTCCGTTCCAGTCCTAGGAGCCGCCGGTCCATCGATGGACCTACGGTGTAGGAGGAATGCCAGGGGGCACGGCCGGGCCCATCGACACCCCTGCTTCGGTCAACCGTCGCACCAACCGCTCCCGCAAGGCCACGGTGAGATCGACCGCGTGGGGTCTGTCCACCGCCCAGGTCACCAACCGCAGGGTCACCCCACCCTCGTCGACCGCCACCACGTCCACCGACGGCGCGGGATCGTCGAGGTAGTCCGGATGCGCTCGGGCCTCTTCGATCGCCATGGAGCGCACCCAGTCGAGATCGGCGTCTTGGCTCAAGCCAAAGGTCACGACCGCCGGAGAGCGCGGGTCCCTCACCGAGTAGTTGCGGATCACCCGGCTGGATAGCAGCTGGTTAGGAATAAGGACCCGGCGGTTGTCCCACGTGCGGATGGTCGTGTAGAGGAGGCCGATCTCCTCCACGGACCCCTGCTCTTGCTCGACCTCCACACGATCGCCCAGCCGTAGCGGCTGCGCGAAGGCGATCAGAATGCCCGAGACCAAATTAGCCGCCGTCGTCTGAGAGGCGAAGGCCAAGGCGACCCCCAGCACGCCGGCCGAGGCAAACATCGCCACCCCCACCTGCCGGAACACGGACACGTTGACTACGTACAGCGCCAAGCCCAGGCCCAGAAAATAGACGGCCGCCGCACCCAATCGGGCGATCATCTTGAAGCGCGTCACCGCCCCGGGGTCGGCCTCGGCCAACCGCCTGGACCGCAAAAAGCGGTCGATGGCCCGGCCGAAGAACTTCGCCGCGACCCAAGTAGCCACAAGGATCAGAACGGCGGCCCCGAACTCAGCCGCTAGAGCACTCTTCTCGCTCAGGATATCCACCGGGCCCACTATACCAGCGGCCGTGCTGCCACCTCAGAAGTGCACGCGGGGCAACGGGTGGCCTTCACCGGGATCGCCGAGAAGCGGTACTGGCAATCCTTGGGCCACCGCCAAGTCGATCATGTTGCCCTGCGCGATGAACGCTCTGAAATCCTTGAACATTGCTGAAGCCTCCCGTCATTGGACCCGCTCGCGAGACGACCGCAGGAACGGTCGCCCGTCCCACCGGCAGAGGAGTTCCACCGCATGCCTGCCCGAGAAGAGAGCCGGGGGAACGCCCCCACCGGGCATGACCCACTGCCCGGCCATGAAGAAACCGTCCAAACCCGGTAGCGTCCGATCCACCGCCGTCGTGATGGTCTCCGGTGTGGGCAAGAAACCTTCGTAGGCCCCCTGGTAGTTGAGCGTGTGGCGCCATGTCGTATAGGGAGTGGCCACGTCGGTCATCTCGACCTGAGTCCTTATCCCAGGGTAGAGCCTCTCGAGGCGGTCCACCACCTCGGCGGCCACCCGCTCCTTCTCCGCACGGTAGGCGGCCGGATCCGACCGAAGCAGGTTCCAGTGGTCCCATTCGGTCTCGAACTCCACCTGCAGCAGGGTCTTCCCGGTGGGCGCGAATCCAGGCGCGTAGTTGAAGCACCGCACCATCATGCCCTCCACCATGCGGCCCCCCACCTCGAGAGGATTCTGCAGACGGATCATGGAGAAGGCCGGCTCGCCTGAGAACTCCCGCGCCACGCCGAGGCTCACCATAATCAGAGGCGGGAAGAGCCGCCAATGCTCGTAACGATCGGCCGTCTTCTTATCCAAGAATCGGCCCCGCAGCAACGTGAAGATCGTACTCCGGCCGTCGGCCGCCGAGATCACCGCATCGGCGCGATGCACCGTGCCATCGGCCAGTCGTACTCCGACTGCCCGGCCGTGGTCTACCAGGATCTCCTCCACCGTCGAGCGATAGCTGATAGCGCCGCCAAGACCCAGATAGCGCCGTTCGATGCCTTCCACGAACGCCCGGGAGCCACCCCGCAGCAGGCCGAGCTGCCCGTCCACCAGCAACCCAAAGATCGCGGCCACGAACCAGACGGGCACCTCGGGCATGAACAGATGCTCGACCACCCAGCGCACCCAAGGATCTTTGAACCCTTTGGCATACTCGGACACCGGGTGGGCCCATTGTCCGGTGAAGTAACGTTCCGCTCGACGCGCGCCCCAGAGTTGCTTGACCCGGTCCGTGGCGGATGTGAGTTCGGGCGGCTTCTCCATGCCCATGGCGGCCATATCGAGCCCGCGGAGCGCGCCGGCGGCATCCATGAGCTTCTGCAGGGCCGGGCGGTCGGCGGGTGAGATGCCGGCCATGTCGGCGACGAACCGCGCCAAGTCACGGGTGGCCGCGACCGAGTGGTCCCCGTGCTCGTCCATCGCCCGACCATAGGTCTCGAGGGGGATGATGTCGTCGGGCGATTGGATCGCGCCCAGCTCCCGGTACAACTCGTAGAGGCTTTGACCCGGCCTGCACCCCATCAGGAAGTGGATGCCACCGTCGATCTTGTATCCGTGACGCTCCCAGCTCGCGGCTACGCCACCGGCGCGGCTATGGTGCTCGAAGATGCGGGTCTGGTAGCCATTGAGCCGGGCGTAGTAGCCGGCCGAGAGCCCGGCGAGCCCCGCCCCGATGATGACCAGCGACTTCTCCTTCACCACCAACGATCCTCCCCGTTTGCGTGCTGGCCCCGGACAACGCTCGCGACCAGCATCGGGTCGATTCCCCGATGGTTTTGTCTGCCCCGAACCGGCCCGAAACATGCACGGTCACCGCTGCAAGTCTTAACTACACCCTTTTAAGCAGGGTGATCGAGCTGCCTCCGGGCAGGCAAAAGAAGCGGCGATGACCGGGAAAGGGCCCAC
>CAZDGO010000197.1:0-4987 GCA_964504825.1 uncultured Gaiellales bacterium | reverse complement strand
GCTCCGAGACGCCCACCTACAACTCATGGGGATGTTCGGCAGCTGAGGCGCGGCGAAACACCCCTAGCTCAGTGGCGATCATGCCCGCGAGGATGAGCCCGGCTCCTATCCACCCGGTCAGGCCTAGGCGTTCACCGGCCAGCAGATAGCCGAACAGACCGGCGAACACTGGTTCCATGGTCAGGATGATGGCCGTGCGTGTGGGTGGCGCGTGCTTCTGCGCGAACGTCTGCACGTAGAAGGCCGCCGCCGAAGCGAAGACACCTGTCACGGCCAGAGAGAAGAGCACCGAGGGCTCACGAGGAAGCGCGAGAGCCGGGGACAACCCGGCAAGCGCTCCCCCCACGGCGAGGACAGTCGTCATCACCGCGACCGTGGCGAGTTGCAGGAACGTCAACACCGAGGCTTCGTGATCTCCGGCGTGCGCGCTGGTCAAGAGGATGTGTGCGGCGAAACTGACCGCGCATAGGAACACCAGCCCATCCCCCACCAGACGCAGCCCACTCGCGCCACCGGAGAGAAGATAGAGTCCCGCCGCCGCGAGCAGGGCGCCGGCAAGGGCACCTCCACGGATCCACGTGCGCCACACCAATCCTTGCAGTATGGGCACCAGCACCACCATCAACCCGGTGATGAACCCGGCATTGGAAGCGGTGGTCCGTTCGAGGCCGAGTGTCTGGAACACGTAACCCGCGCCGAGGGCGAGTCCCATGAGCGCGCCGCCCCTGAGCGCGCCGCGAAACGACCTGCCGACCGTCGCGCCGGTGGAAGGCCCCCGGGAGACGACGCGACGCGGAGGCACGACCGGCAGCTGCGCAACGGGGCCTTCGAGAAAGAGAGGGACTGACTCCGTGTCCGCGGCCGCTCCGCGCGCCGCCGGACGAGCCCGCGTCTTCAGGCGCCCCCCCGCCACCACGAGGCCCACCACACATGCCGCCAGACTGAAGCGCAGAGCCAGGAACTGCAGGGTGGGATAGAGGGTCACCGCGTCCTTGACCATGACGAAGGTCCATCCCCACACCGCGGCGACAGCCACGAGCAGGACCTCGGCAATGATCTGGCTCCGGCGGTCGGACACGGCGGTATACTACCACCCGGCCGTCGCCGGCCCCCCGACCCCGCGCCTGAGAGGACCACCGTGACCCGACCCGCCAAGGGACAGACAATCGAGCTCCCCATCACCACACTGGCCTTCGGGGGCCAGGGACTCGGCCGCCTCGACGACTTCGTGGTGTTCGTCAACGGAGCGGTGCCCGGCGACGTGGTGCGGGCCGTGGTGACCCGCACCAAGAAGCGCTACGCCGAGGCCCGCCTCGACGAGATCGTCCAGCCCTCGCCAGACCGCCGAGATGCTGCCTGCCGGCATTTCGGCACCTGTGGCGGCTGTCGCTGGCAGAGCCTGGACTACGCCGTGCAGCTGCGCTACAAGGAACAGCAGGTGCGCGACTCCCTGGAGAGGCTGGGAGGCTTGAGCGGTTTCGAGATGCGACCGATCATCGGGATGGATCATCCCTGGCGCTATCGGAACAAGGTGGAGTTCTCCATCGGCGAGCACGAGGGACAGTTGGTAGTGGGCTTCCACCCTCCCGGCAGGTGGGATCGGGTGCTGCCCTTGCAGGAGTGCCACTTGTTGCCCGAGACCACCGAGGCGGTGCGCACCACCGTGGAAGAGTGGCTCCGAGCCGCCGGTCTTGCCCCTTGGAACCCGCGTGCCCTCACCGGCTACGCGCGCCACCTCGCCGTGCGCGAAGCCCGAGCCACCGGCGAAGTGCTGGTCAACCTGGTGACCGCTCCCGGCGACCTCCCCGACGTGGACGGGCTCGTGCGGCTCGTGCGCGAGCGGCATCCCCAGGTGGTGGGGATCCTGCACTCTTCTAACTCCGGTGGCGCCGACGTGGCCACAGGTCTGCCTCATCAGACGCTGTGGGGCCGCCCCTACATCAATGAACGGCTCGGCGATCTCTCCCTGAGGATCTCATCCGATGCCTTCTTTCAGACCAACACCCTCATGGCCGAGACCCTCTACGCGACCGCCGCCGCCGAAGCCGGGCTCACCGGCACCGAGGTGGTGTGGGACCTCTACTCCGGCATCGGCTCCATCGCCCTCTACCTGGCGCGCTCCGCCCGCGCGGTGCTGGGCATCGAGCTGGTCGATGCAGCTGCGCTTGACGCGCAGTCGAATGCCGAGCTCAACGGCATCACGACGGCCACGTGGCTCAAGGGAGACGCTCGAGTCGTGCTCAAAGAGGTGCTGGAGGGTCGCCGGGGGCTGCCGGCCGACGTAGAGCACCCTGATGTAGTGGTGGTGGATCCCCCGCGGGGTGGGCTGGCCCACAAGGTGATCGCCCGAGTAGCCGCGGCGGAACCGCAAAGGGTGATCTACGTATCGTGCAACCCCTCGACGATGGCGCCCAATATCGCCCTGTTTCAGGATTCGGGCTATCGCCTGCGGCGCGTCACTCCGGTCGACATGTTCCCCCACACGCCCCACATCGAGGCCGTCGCGCTGCTGGAACGGGAGCCGACCGCGGAACGGAAGCCTGACGCAGTGGTGGTCACGTAGCCGTTCCGCCTCTTCCGGCGCCTCCGCCCCACCGGTGCCGGAGCATCGCCGCCCACGCGGGGATGTTGACCGCGAGGAAGGCCAGGCTGAGCAGAGGCAGGGCGGGAACGGCCGGTTTCCACCACACCGCCAGCATCACGGTCACCACGAACGACCCCAGCATGGCCGCGTAACCCCCCCTCACGTTCAGCCCGAGCGCGCGACTGCCCGCCAAGAAGAGGGCGAGGAAGACCACGTCGCTCATGCCCAAGCCGAGGCCGGCAAGGGGTCCTCCCAACGGCGAGAAATGCACCAATACGTAGTCGAGCACTCCAGGAGCCTGCTCCACCACGCGCCGGGTGGGACCGGCGAAGACGCTCCACGCGTCGGCCAGGATAGCCACTCCGGCGAAGGCTGCCAGCCACCACGCCGCGGTCACCTGCCTCACCAACACGATGCCCAAGCCGGCGGCCGCCATGACTTGGAACGGCACCGCCACCGTGAGCCAACCGCGCCAGGCCATGACGAACGCGATGCCGAGCGCCACCACACAGGCGAGTGCCAGAATCGACGTCGACACAGGCCGCGAGCAGAGCACCCATACCGACCACGCCACCGGGAGCAGGCAGAGAGCGAAGCCGAGCACCCCGTCGACCTCGAGCCACGGCGTGATTGGCAGCCAGGCGACCACGACCTGCACCACCACCGCGGCGACGCCGGAGGCCGCAAGCGGAAGAAGGAAGGCACGCGAAAGTCCGGGCGGTGACGGCTGGGGCAGTCGGCGGCCGGGTGCGACGGTCAATAGGGGGGCTCGTCGTGGAACCACTCGCCGACGACCCGAAAGCACGCCCAGAACGCCCGCTTGGCGTCGGCGTCGTCGAGGGAGCCGTCGATGTCGGGTGTCACGAGAACCTTACAGAACGGAGTGAGATCGTGGATCTCGCCCGGTGACCACTCGATCTCATTCATCCCCTCGGGTAAGGAACGGTTGACCACCTCCAGAGTCTCGCGTCCCATCACGACGAGCAACCTCGGGTGGGTGATATGGAACTCCTCCAGGAAATATCCGGGGCAGTCGGCTTCGCCCTCGGCCTGCTCGACTCCTGGGCACTTCACCACGTTCGTGCCGTAGAGCAGAAGCGGGTCGACACTCATCCGCTCCATGCTCTTGAGCACCGCGGCCCCGGAGCGCCCGAAGAAGGCCACGCCCTCACTGGCTTCCTGGTAGCGAGGGGCGTATTTGACCAAGAGGATGTCGGCCAGCGGGTGTCCGGAACCCACCGCGGGCATGAAGTCACCGCGACGACAGGCGCGGCACTGAGTCACACGACGGTTCAGGTCGTTGCTCTCGGCGATGGCTCGTTCTTCGAGCTTGCGGTACAGATCGCCCACTTCCGGAGTGGGTGAGTGGTGTTCCCGTTTCTTGATCGGCTCGGTGGTCATCCATCTCCTCGCGCGGAGGGCGCCTCGTCTCAAGGGACCTCGCCCCCGGGGTAGCTACATACTATTGGCCGGTCGCCGGGAAACTCCTGCGCATCCGTGCCCTCAGGCGGGTCACCTGACGGGCATCACCCGGTCGAGGGTGGTCTGCAGCAGCTTGAGCGACTGCAGATAGAGCAGACTCCTCCGCCTGGTAACTATGTCGGCTTCGCGGAGGGCGGACATGAACTCTTCCGGCCCCCGGAAGCGCGGCATGCGCAGCATGGCCGTGCCCAGGCCGGGTAGCACGTGACTGTCGCTCCCCGCACCGGCGGCCAGATTGTACTTAGCCGCGAAGCGTTCCGCGTTGAGGTTGAACGACGCCAGGTAGTTTCGGGCGTTGTATGTCTCTATCACGTCGATGCGGTGTAGATTGTCGACCATCACCCGGTACGATGGAGTCGTACGCAGCCGATCGAAGGGATGGGGGATGTACACCAGACCGTCCTGCTCCTTTATAAGGGAGAGGGCCTCCTCGAAGGTGAGTCCTTTAGGAATAGGCTCGTTGAGGAATAGGCCGATCACCTCGCCGGATTGGGTCATGACCTCCTCGGCCACGATGATGATAAGACCGTCGCCGACCATCCCCGCCGCTTCCAGCGCCCCGCTGATCGTATTGTGATCGGCGATGGCGAGGGCTCCCAGGCCCACCTCCCGGGCGGCGGCGAGCAGCGCTTCCACCGGCACCGCGCAGTCCTTGGAATGGCTGGTGTGCACGTGCAGGTCGGCGTGGATCCAGTCACGATCATCCACCACAGGAATGAACGTGTCCGACGGGGGCGCTTTCCGCCTGATTCCGGAGCGGCCCGCGCCGCGGTGGCGGGAGGTAGCCATCATAACTTCCTCGTAGAGTCCGAGCGTGGCCTCGGCGACACTCGGCATCATGTGTGGAGTCGCGCCGGCGCCCGCTGGAACGGGGCGGTACTCCGAAGGGGCGGCCAGAGACGACGCCAGGGATTGCTCCAG
>CAZDGO010000196.1:0-4988 GCA_964504825.1 uncultured Gaiellales bacterium | reverse complement strand
TTGCCCCGTGTCGGTCTGACCGAGCTCGTCATTGGTTCGTCCAAGTCACGCAGCCCCAGGTGGGAGAGTTTTCCTTACCTGAAGTCTTGGCTTCTAGGCCGCCTCCGGGAGCGGATAGATCTCGAAGTCGCGCTCGCTGGTCGAGACGGCCCAGGCGATTCGGGCGAGTTTGTTTGCGAGGGCGACGGCAGCTTTATTGTGGCCGCCGGTGCGTTCGAGCCGCAGGGCCCAGGCGCGGAGGCGATCGGGTTCTTTTCTGCTCTTGGCTGCCCAGAGGACGGCTCGGGCGCCGTGAGTCAAGAGAGTTCGCAGATAGGCATCGCCGCGCTTGGAGATGGCGCCGAGGTGTCGCCGATTGCCGCTGGAACGTTCGCGTGGTGTGAGGCCGAGGAAGCTTGCGAAATGACGGCCGGAGCGGAATCGTCGCAGGTCACCGACCAGGGCGAAGAGAGCGGTGCCGGTGAGCAGGCCGATGCCGGGTATGGTGAGGAGGCGTTTGACGGCGGGAAGCTCTCGGCCCTGGCGCTCGAGCTGCCGGTCGAGGTCGCGGGTTCGGCGTTCGAGCTCGCGGATCTCGGCGGCGGTCTCCAGGAGCGCCGGGTGAAGAATAGCGGGCACGGGACTGTCAGCGTCGGCGAGCAACGCGGTGAGTCGAGGCAGCACATGCCGAGGCCCGACGGGGATGGCGATCCCGAGTTCGCGCAAGAAGCCGCGCAGGGCGTTGAGCCGAGCGGTGCGAGTGGCCATCCAAGCGGAGCGCAGACGATGGAGCGCTACCAGCGCCTGTTGTTCGATGGATTTGACGGCGACCGGTCGGATCTGTTGATTGCGGTAAGCCTCGAGGAGCGCCGCGGCGTCGGCGTCGTCGGTCTTGTTGCGACGAACGTAGGGCCTGACGTACTGAGCTGGGAGCAGAACCGGCGAGTGGCCGAAGGTGGCGAGCTGGCGGCTCCAGTGGTGGGCGGAGCCGCAGGCCTCGAGGACCACGACGGCTGGCTTCTGGCGGGCGAAGAACTCGAGGAAGCGGGCGCGGCTCAATCGCACCTGCCGATCGATGCGGCCTGGCCGGGTCGAGACCGCGATGGCGAAGACGGATTTTGCGACGTCGACGGCGATGGTCGTAGAATGCATTGGGCTCCTCCTCTCGGGGTAACGGTTCGGTCCGTTCCTAGCGACTTTGGCACTTAGATGCCGATCAAGTCGCAGGAGGAGTCCATCTCATCACTCCAGCGGACAAGCGGGCTGCGCCCGCTTGCCGCTGAGCTCTGATACGTTCGGCGATAAAGGATCATCCGTGGTGGGCCAGCAGCAGGAGGCAGCCGAAATGCGCGCTCTGATTGGGTCAGTGCTTCTTGGTGTTCTTGGGGGCTGTGCCTCAGTGCCTGTGGGTATTCCTCTGGCACAGCGTCGGGTCGGTGACCTACCGGCTCTCAATGTGCCGTCGTCGAGGGCAGTAGGTGAGGTCATCTATGAGACCTTCAGCTACGAGGAGTGGCAGGGTGCCCAGCTTCTACAGCCGCTGACGATCGATGTGCTCGCTGCGGGTGCAACGCTAGGGCCGAACGACGGTCTTATCGCGTCGCAGGAAGCTGGTGCAACCGTCTACTGCACGGACAAGCCGGCCCTAAGAGTCATGAACGAGGCTCCGTCGAGTCGCATTTGTCTCGCGGATCAGAACAGCGACGGCCGCTTCGAAGTTTGGAGAGCTCCCGAGGGACCTCCGGCCCGCGTCCGGTGGGCGCCACTTCACACGGAGGTGGCCTTTTCAGTGGGGCGCTCCATGGCGCCCTCGGGTCGAGGCTTTCGGTACGAGCTCCTGTATCAAGGAGTGTCGGCCAACGTCGTTCGGATTCTGTATCGCGAGTATGTCGATGATCTCATTCGACCAGCCTTCCAGCAGGACGTGTCCTACACCTTGGCCCCGTCAGGCCCAACTGACATCGCGTTCCGCAGCAGCAGAATCAGGGTCACCGCGGCGGACAACAATGGCATCCGGTACGAGATGCTGGCGGGGCTCAAGCCGCAGTGACTTGCCGCCGAACAACTCGCTCAAGCGGACGCGCTGCGCGGCGCTTAGCTCAGATCCGTTAGCCAGGCGTCGGAATTCGTCATCTTCCCACTGGAGGGTTCGTGCAAGAGGAAGTCGTCGCTTACGCGCCCCAATTCAACCTCGATGGGTTCACACGGACCGTGGGAGACCTGGTCTTTACGAACCAGCGCATCCTCTTTCGCCACGACCGCAGCAAAGGCTGACATTGCTGCTCACATGTTCGGCCTGATCGGGGCTCTCGTTGCCGCGAGTAGGAGCCGAAACGCATCGAACCGGTTCGAGCGACAATTGCAGAGGTTCTAGTCAGGAGCGGTGCTATGGAGCTAACCGCAGTTCTCACACTCGCCGAGGAAAGTGGATTCGTCGCCTTCAATCCCGAGACGGGCACCACGACGCAGGGCGAGACGGTGGAGGAGGCCGTGGCCAATCTGAGCGAAGCAACGGCTCTGTATCTCTTGGAGTTCGCGCTGCCCGCGCCCGAAGAATTCCATTCAAGCCCTTCATAGGTGAGCGGCGCAGTCCCGGCTATGCCGAAGACCGCACCGACACCGCGCTACCCAAGGTCAGGTCCAGCACCGTCCCCCGGGGTCTCGAATCTTGCCCAGCGGTTCTTCCAGCGACGCGCCGGTAGGCTTGATAGCGTTCTAGGCCGACATTCGGACCGGCGTGAGATCATCACCGCCGTGACCGGCGCTCCTTCGATGAGAGCTCCCGATGCAACCCGCTCCAGATGGAGCATGGTCGCGCAGTCGCTGACCCGACCCTATCGGGTGACACTCCCCAGGGTCGTGCTCGTCCTGCTGGTCCCCTTCTACATCTTCATTCCCGAGCTGACGCGTGGCCGGACGTTGCACGTCCCCGAGTTGGCCTTGGACCGTGTCGTGCCCCTGCGCTCCACCTGGGCTCTGATCTATGGATCGCTCTACCTGTTCGTCATCGTGCTGCCGGTGTTCGTGGTGCGTCAGGACGAACAGATCCGCCGCACCGTTCTGGCCTATCTCATAGTGTGGATCACCGCGTATGTCTGCTTTCTGGTGTATCCGACCGTGGCCCCGCGCCCGGCCAAAGTGATCGGAGAGGGATTTGGCGTCTGGGGCCTGCGTTTCCTCTACTCAGCGGACCCGCCGTACAACTGCTTTCCATCGATCCATGTGGCGCACTCTTTCGTTTCGGCGCTGACCTGCTATCGCGTACATCGCGGGGTTGGAATCGCCGCAGGATTCTGTGCCGCACTCATCGGAGTCTCCACGCTGTACACCAAGCAGCACTACGTTCTCGACGTCATCGCTGGGATCGTCCTGGCTGGCGTGGCGTATCTCGTGTTCCTGCGCAAGTATCCGGGCGAGGAGAGCCCCGAGCTCGACCGCCGCGTGGCGCCAGTTCTCGCGGTGGGTATCATCGGTATCATCGGTCTCGCGGTCGCCTGCTCCTGGGTGGTGTATCGGTTTAGCGGCCAGGTCTGACACGCACTCGAAGCCGCCACAATGCCAACGATGAACCCAGTTCTGCTCTATCGGGAGGCGATCCAATGAAGGCCTACGTCATGGCGACGGGCGTTGTGTTTGGCGTGCTCACCGTGGCGCACCTGTGGCGCATGGTCGAGGAGAGGCAGATGGCGACGGAGCCTTGGTACGTTCTCATCACCGTCGCCGCAGCGGCCCTGACCGTTTGGGCGGGGTGGCTGGTTCGGCCCTCGAGACGCGGAGGCAACTCGTGAACCCCGACGCTGTTTCCTTCAGAGCCCCTTGGTCCACACTGCTGACGTGGCTATCCGTGGGCTCAGCAGGCATCCTCGTCGCTGTCGCCGCCCTTCAAGTCGCCGTGATCCCTCACGACCTCCTGAACGGCGTTCCGGTGCTGCTTGCCGCCACTCTTCCGGTCGGGACGCTCCTAGTCTGCGCTCTGTACACGATCAGGGGCTATCAGATCGATGGTGACGCGATCTACGTGCAACGCCTCCTCTGGCGTACCGAGATTCCCCTCGCCGATCTCCAGCGCGCCTGGGCCTCACCCGACGCGATGGCCGCCTCGCTGCGCCTGTTCGGCAACGGCGGCCTGTTTTCGATCTCCGGCCTGTTTCGCAGCAAACGGCTCGGGCGCTACCGGGTCTTCGCCACCGATCCCAAGCTGGCTGTGGTCTTGGAGTTCGCCACCCGGAAGGTGGTTCTCACTCCCGACTCGCCCTCGGCCTTTTTGGAGCGCTTACGCCAGGTCGCACCGAGCGCGCAGATCGGAACGTCTTAGCGCCGTGGCTGATCTGATTCTGGGCGACCTGCGGCGGCACTGGGGCGACACCAGTTTCAAGAAAAGCGAGTGCTACCATTCTCGTCATGATCGATTGGTCAAGCTGCGAGGCAGTTGAACGCGACCCCGAGCGCGTCAGCGGAGCCTGGGTGTTCCGCGGCACGCGAGTGCCTGTCGCTGCCCTCTTCGAGAACCTTGAGAACGGTGTTCCAGTTGGTCAGGTTGTCGAGTTGTTTCCCGGCGTCACCCTGGAGCAGGCACGCGCGGTGTTGGAGCACGCTGCCCGAAGCGCCCTGGCCGTAGCGTAGGTGCGGGTCCTTTTCGATCAAGGTACGCCTGCGCCGCTCAGGCAGCCCAAGCCGGCAAGGAGGTTCGCGTGAGGAGATTAGCTGCGCTCGCTGTCCTGGCCCTATGTCTGCCAACTTGCGCCCACGATGCCACCGGCGGCCGAGGCACGCCTGGAGCGTATCTCGACTATTCCGGCCGCGACGATATTGCCAGCGGCGGCGTCAGGCTGATTCCGGTGACGACGCCGAAAGGCGAGTTCCGGGTCTGGACCAAGCGCGTCGGCAACAACCCCAGAATCAAGGTGCTCCTCCTGCACGGCGGACCGGCCGCGACCCACGAATACTTCGAGGCCTTCGACAGCTACTTCCCGGCGGCCGGCATCGAGTACTACTACTACGACCAGCTC
>CAZDGO010000195.1:0-4995 GCA_964504825.1 uncultured Gaiellales bacterium | reverse complement strand
CCTTGGCCACCGAACCATAGACGAAGGCGACCGTGATCTGTTCGGCCAAAGGAGTTAGGGCCTCGCGCAACGGCTCAGCCAGTCCCACCGTCTTGAGCACCAGACCGTGCAGATCGGGGAAGATCGGAGAGGCTCGATTCGCCTGGTAGTGCCTCTGCCGCCCCACCGGAGTCACCGTGACCAGCCCGCTGCCGGCCAGCTTCCCCAACTCGCGATGCACGGCACCAGTGCCGACATTGGCCAGCCGGATTACCTCCGTTGCCAAGAAGCTCCGGTCTGGCCGCGCGAAGAGCAGGCCCAGAACCCGCTGTTGGACTCGGGTGAAGAGCGCGTCGGCGAGGCTGGTGTCCTGTGTCTCCTTCATTCCCATATTGGGAAGCTTACGACCCAATCTGGGAATGTTCAAGAGAGGTGGCCGGGGGAGCGAGAACGTCTCGTGACGAACAAGCAGGAGATCGTGCTCCTGCTTGTTCGCCGCATCACTGTGCACACGACATTGCAGGGCGACGGGAAGAAGACCCAGCGTGCACTAATGGAATGCCGGCTACCGACGGAGGCGCTACTCACAGGGCCACCGCTGCAAGTCTTAACTACACCCTTTTGCGCAGGGTCATCGAGCTACCCGCGGGCAGACAGAAGAAGCGCCAATGAGCACCAAAGCGCCCATACCCCCTGGGGATATCCAGCGTTTCATGAACGCCATCTGGCAGGCGGCTGAGGTTCGCGAGATTCGCATCCTCGACATCGGACCGAAGAACGGCAAAACCGCAGGGTACTTCGACGACCCGGCACTCGCGGCAGAGGCGGCGGCCAAGTGGGATGCCCGCGGCAATGTCTATGTGACTCTCAACCCGGTTGACCCCGCCCTTCTCGCCCGAGCCAAGAACCGCATCATGGAATGGCCGAAGCACGCCACCGCCGATCCGGATGTCTTGCGTCGCCTTTGGCTCTTCCTGGACATCGACTCTGTCCGGCCATCGGGCATCAGTGCGACCGAGGATGAAGTAGCCGCGGCGAAGGCACTCCTCGAGAGGGTCGCCGTGCGCCTGAAGGTTACCCTGCTCACCGAGCAACTGCGCGGTCTCATCCATCGCATCTGGGCACATGACGCCCTGCGTCTCGAACGTCTGCAGTTCCCTGATGACATCTCCGCACCGCGGCCCAAGCGCCGACGCAAGAAGACCAAAGAAGATCTCGATCTGGACGAGGCGATTGCGGCCTGGCCGGATGAGGAGCACGTGCTCTTAGGGGAGGTCGTAGCCTTCCGGGAAGCGGTGCAGCTGATCTCGCGCCGGTATCTGGGTGGAGAAGAACTTCTCTTCCCCCAGTCGGCCCACAGGGTGCAGGGGCTGCTGGACATCTTGGCCGTGATGAGGGACGTCTACCGAACCATGACGAGCCGAAGGCCACCGCACTCCGAGGCGGGGTTTCTCCGCTGGGTCCTGGAGGAGTCGACCCCCGAATCCCCTGTCCCCCCGGCCGTGTCCCCTGACCCTCCGGCCGAGGAGCGGCCGGACACGCGGGCGGCAGCCCGAAGCCTGGTCGAGCACCACGTCCTTATGGCAAAGAGCGAGGCGCTTGAGGCATTGGGGGAACGGCACGCAAGTATCCGGCTGGTGGAGGACTGGCTGCGATCGAGGGACTAGCGAACGGGCGTGCGCAGAAGCGTTCGGCCGAGGAGCCTGGCCGCCCGCGAACGCGGCCGGCGGATCATCCGGCCTGACGCCTACCCCCGAGGCCGCGCCGAGATCCCGGCCACGGCAACCGGCGTCGGGCACCAGGACGGGCTGGGCGACGCTGCTGCGGCGCGCAGGCCATCCCTCCCGTGCTCGAGCCACTCCACCTCGCGCTCCGTGAGCCCCACGATGTGCGCCGAGATCCTCTGGAAGTGCACGTACATGGCGGCCAGGTTGACCGCGGCCTCCGCCGCCCGCCAGTTCCTGACGAGCACCGTGAACAGCATCTTCCAGTAGAGGGGACCGGTGGTGCGGTTGAACCCGACCCTCTTGCTCAGCTTGAGGAAGGATCTCCCCGCCCTCACCTTGGCCATGGTCCCGGACTTGTGCCGATGCGCCGGCCGCAGGGCCAGACCGGTCTCGGTCACCCGCGCGTAGTAGCGGGCGGGATCGTAGATGGACCCTATCACGCGGCCATAGTCCTTCAGGATGTCCAGACGCGGCCGCACCGTGTCGAAGTTGAGCCCGGTGGTCATCTGGTCCACCACGTCAGTGACCTTCGACCCGTCCTCCCAAAGCCTGCCTTCGTCCCTCAGGCGCCGGGTGAGCTGCGTGTTGGGCAGGGCGTAAAGCTTGCCCACCATGGCCATGCAGATGGACGAGTCCTCCACGCACCTGATCATGCTCTCGGCCGTATGTGCACCCTCGCTATCGAAGCCCATGATGAAACCCGCGTTCACGATCATCCCGTACGAGCTGATCTTCTTGACCACCTCGGAGATGGACCGAGCCACGTTCTGTTTCTTGTTGACCGACTCCAGCACCTGGTCTTCGGGCGATTCGATGCCGAGGAACACGAACCGGAAATCCACGTCGTTCATGGCCTGCATGAGGACTTCGTCGTCGGCGAGGTTCATCGACGCTTCTGTAGAGAAGAAGAACGGGTATTTCCGCGCCTGCGACCACTGCTTGATGGCGGGGAGCATTTCCCGCACCTTCTTCTTGTTCCCTATGAAGTTGTCATCCACGAGGTCGATGTGGCCACGATAGCCAAGCTCGTAGAGCGCCTGCAGTTCCGCCACCACGTGCTCCGGCGTCTTGGTCCGCGACTTGCGGCCGAAAAGCTCGATGATGTCGCAGAACTCGCAGTTGTAGGGGCAGCCTCGCGAGTACTGTATGCCGACCTGGAGATAGTCCTTGAAGTGGATCAGATCGAACCGGGGGACCACCGCCTTCGTCATGTCCGCTCTGTCCACGGACGCGTACTCGCCCCGCACGGCGCCGCGCCCCAGGTCTTCCACGAGCATGGGGATGGTGACCTCGCCCTCCCCCAGCACCAAGTAGTCGGCCGAACCGTACAGCGCCGGCTGGGACGACGGGTCCGGTCCGCCCACCACCACCGGCCGCCCGCACTCGTGGGCCTCGTCGATGATGGCCAGCATGCGCTTCTGCTGCGGCAACATGCCACCCAGGCACACCACATCCGCCCACTGGTAGTGCTCGTCCAGCAGCGGCTCCACATTCTCATCCACCAGTTTGAATTCCCACTGCTGCGACAGCAGGGCGGCCACGGTCATGAGCCCGAGGGGCGCGGCCGGGTACTTGGCCCCGGCGATCTTGCACACTTCCACGTAGTTCCAGAAACTGAGATCGGAGAACTTGGGCTGAACAATCAGGCACTTGGTGCCCGAATCCAACAGAGTCTTCATGTGGTTTCCTCCAAAGCGCGGCAGATCCGAAGAGGGGCCGGCACAGTGGTTCCCAGGGATATCCCCAAGAGGGATCTTGTGACGGAGAATGCCCCGCACCTTGGTCAAGGATGTGAGGGGCGTTTGGGGAGTACAGCCAGCGTTGGTTCCAGAATAGCACGCGCTGCGGCGTGCTGCGCGCGCGGCCCCGCCGTCGGAAACGAGGCCGGCTACGCGCCGTCAAGGACGAGAGGTACCCGCCCTCTTCTCCTCCAGCTCGTCCACCGTCCTGGGCCAGTTACCCGCTTCCCCGGGTCGAGTAATACTGGATGCTATCGAGGGACCAACGAACGAGCATTGGACATCCTGACCTTAGCCCATCAAACGCATAGAGGTACACTGGATAGCAGCAGCACCCGGTAACGTGACTCGACCAGAGCAACAGGAGGGGACGATCATGCCTATCGTACGTATCGAGCTGTGGCCCGGACGCACGCGCGACGAGAAGAACGCTTTGATCCGCAACGTGACCGACGCCGTGGTGAACTCCATCGGCTGCCCGGACCAAGCCGTAGAGGTCCTGCTTTCTGAGGTGGACAAGTCCGATTGGGCCGTGGGCGGCATCTGCCACTCGGACCGGCTGCCGGTCGCACCACCTCCATCATCGGGCACGTAGCGAGATCGCATCGGCTATTCCGCCTGCATATCGTCAAGGGTCGCGTCGCGGACCGAGGTCACTCCCGGCGGAGCATCTCAACGAAGGCCTGCACCTGGGATAACTGACCGTTCCGGCGGACCGAGGCAGCGACGAGTTCACGCGAGAGGCTGAGACCCTCCAGTTCGATGCACTTGATGTAGCCCGCATCCACGCTGCGTTGAGCCGAGAGCGAGGACACGATGCTGATCCCCAGTCCCACCTCGACCGCCCGGAGAAGCGAATCGATGTGAAGGAACCTCGTGGAGACCAAGGGCCTGATGCCCGCCTCCAGCAAGGCAATCTCAACACCACCGGGTCGATCGAGGCCGCCCGCCATCGCCAGATAGGGCAACTCCTCGAAATCCTTTCTACTCAGGATTAGGGCCGGAATACGCAGCTCGGGGGATGGGCGAATCGCACGAGGCCTATCTGGTCGCCTGTCTGCGGGCGGAGATCGAGTCGCGTCGGGAGCACCGTCTTGCGGAGTGGCTGAAACAGGCCCGCTTCCCGCACCGGAAAACCCTAGAGGAGTTCGATTTCACGCTCGTGCCCTCGGTGTCCCGGGACCTCGTCCTCACCCTCGCCACCGGGGCATTCGTCAAGGAGAAGGAGAACGTCATCCTCCTCGGGGCGAGCGGGACCGGCAAGACGCACCTTGCTCAGGCCATCGGGCTCGCCGCCATCTACTCAGGCAGCCGTGTGCGTTTCACGACGGCCGTCACGCTCGCCCAGGAACTCCTCTTGGCCCAAGACGAACACCGGCTGCCTCGCTATCTCAAAGCCTGGCAGAAGGTGGATCTGGTCATCGTCGATGAACTCGGCTACCTGGAACTCGGGCCCGGGGGACCGCTCCTCTTTCAGTTCTTCGCCGAACGCTACTGGAATGCCCCCCGCCAGCCGTACCACGTAGAATGAGAGTCCTGAACCGGCCCCC
>CAZDGO010000194.1:0-5016 GCA_964504825.1 uncultured Gaiellales bacterium | reverse complement strand
GCGGGGATCCTGTCGTTTCTCTCGCCCTGCACCCTTCTCCAGGTTGGTTCTGCCTGGGCGGCTGTTGCGGTCGGTAGCCTGCGATAATCACGACACAAGGAGCTGAAAACATGACTCGGAAAATCAGAACGCTGGTGCTGGCTCTCACAGTCTGTGTATTGGTGATTCTCTTTGGTGGAGTGGCCACCGCGTTCCCGGGCTCGTCCGAGATGGGATCGGGCATGGGGATGCACTCCACGACAACGACCGGGACAGGCTCTCCGTCGGCTCCTCCGCCCGACCGTGCTGGTCACTTCTCCGATATTCCGAGGGGGTGCTGGTACGACGCCGCGGTGACTGACCTTGCCGGTCGAGGCGTCATCGGGGGCTTCACTGACGGTACCTTCCGGGGCGACCTCCCCATCTCCCGAGCGCAATTCGCGGCCATGCTGGGCCGGATGCTGGGCGTTCAGCCCGGCGGTCAGGCTCCGTTTTCCGATGTCACTGGTACCTCGGCAGAGGGTTGGATAGCCGCCATGGCTCAAGGCGGCATCATGCAGGGGTACCCGGACGGGACGTTCGGCCCCGACCGGCAGATCACCAGAGCGCAGTGCGCCGCATTCGTCGCGCGCGCCCTGGGGCTCCCCGATGACTGGACAGATGCTGTACAGTTCCCCGACCTGACCGGCACGTGGGCCTGCGGCTACGTGCACCAATTGTGGCGGCAGGGCATCGTTTCGGGTTACGCTAATGGCATGTTCGGTCCCGACGACCAGATAAGCCGGGCACAGGCAGCGGCCATGTTGTGGCGTTGCAGCAGTCTGCCGGCGTTCGCCACCCGATGACGCCCCGCGTCGCTGACAGGAACACATCGAATAGGACGAGGTGTCTAGATGCTCACGAATAGCCAGAATACGATCGTCCGCCTCGGCATTGTCGCCTTCGTCGTCGCACTGGCGCTCACCGCCGCGTACTACTTTGGCGTGGCCAGGGCGCAACCGGTCGTGGCGTTACCCACCTCCATCAGCCTCACCGGGCCGGCCGCGACCGCACAGCCCGCGGCCACCACACAACCCACCGCGACAACATTGGCCGCAGTGACCGCACAGCCCTTAACGACCACGGTCCCGGCGACGACGCCGCCCAGCCATACGGCCACCACGTCTCGCGCCCCTCACCCCGCCCCATCCGCTTCGACCCCGACGACCCGCCACGTGGTGACGCCGATCCGCGGCTGGGATCACGAACCGGATCATGGGTCGGCCTCCTCGGGTGGCAGTGGCACAGGGACCGTCGACTGCGAGTGATAGACGGCCAGAGCGGCGACTGCCGGTGAGCATCCTCGTCGTCGATGACGAACCGCATTTCGCCGCCTTTCTGACTAAGGGTCTTGAGGCGGCGGGATTCCGGGTCGAGACCGCTTCGACCGGCGCGGAAGGGTACAAGTTGGCCGTGCAGACTCGTGTCGACCTCGTGCTCCTCGATGTCGGCCTGCCGGACGTCGATGGCTTCTCGGTGCTCGCCGAGATCCGGCGGGAGCGCCCAGATGTTCCCATCATCATGCTGACCGCACGGGGAGAGCTGGAGGATCGGGTCAGGGGCCTCGATTCGGGGGCGAACGACTACCTGCCTAAGCCGTTCGCGTTCACCGAGCTCGTGGCCCGCGTCCGCTCGCAGCTACGAGCAAGGTCTATGGAATCCTCATTCGTGCTTACTGCCCTCGATGTCACCATGGATCTGCGGCAACGGGCAGTGCGACGGAGCGACCGGGAGGTGCGACTCACCCCCAAGGAGTTCGCCGTCCTGGAGTACTTTCTCCGCCATCCCAACCAGGTACTCAGCAAAGCTCAGCTCCTCAACGGAGTGTGGGAGTATGATTTTGATCCCGGGAGCAATATCGTCGAGGTGTATGTGGGCTACCTTCGCCACAAGCTCGACCGGCCGGACGAGGACTCCTTGATAGAGACCGTGCGGGGAGGCGGGTACCGGCTGCGCCATGAGTAGACTGAGCCTCCGCCTCCGGCTGACCATCTGGTATTCAGCCGTGGTCGCGTTGGTGGTGCTCACCGGTATCAGCCTCACCCTTGTGTTCATGCGGACGTGGCTGGTGCGGCCCATCGACCGCGAGATTGCCTTCCAGGTGAGCGTCGTCGCGAAAGCTGTGGGCAAGGCGACGAGCGACGACAAACTGCGGAATCTGAGTGGCGAGTACCTTTCGTCCACCGATTCCGAGGAGCTCCGGAGCCTGGGCTATCTACTGCTCGTCTGGACCGGCCCCAACGCCGTTGTGTCTAACTCCAGCGTCCCGCTCGAGCAGTTCCCCGCCACCAAACAGGTCTTCCAAGGAGCCCCCGGTTTCAGCGCTCCGCAAAGCATTCGATCGCCCACCGGTGACACCTACCGGGCTGCCGTCGTCCCCATCACTCAGGGCGGCGCTCGGCTAGGTGTCCTGGTGGTAGCGGCTCCGATGGACCAAGTGGGCGACCACCAGCGGGAGTTCGGTCTCACTTTCGCCGCCTTGGGTCTCCTCGCTCTCGTGGGCTCCGCGGCCGGAACCTGGCTGCTGCTCGGCCGTGCCTTTCGCCCGGTGGAGTCCATCACCGACACCGCCGCCCGATTCTCGCGCGAGGACCCCTCCCGCCGCATAGCCTACGGCGGTCCTCCTGACGAGATCGGCCATCTTGTGGCCACTTTGAACGCCATGCTCGATCGCGTGGAACGCTCCTTCAAGGAGCAGCAGCAATTCCTGTACGACGCCTCTCACGAGCTCCGTACGCCGCTCTCCATCGTGAAGGGTCAACTGGAGGTGCTTGACGCTGTCGGGGACGCTACACTCGAGATGTGCCGCGACACCCACCACGTGGTCATGGAGGAGATCGACCGCATGAACCGGCTGGTGTCGGCCCTCCTTACGCTGGCGAAGTCCGGCGAGCGTGACTTCCTGGTCATGGAGCCCCTCCGGTTGGACGAGTTCCTGGAGCAGCTCTTCGCTCACGCGGTGCATCTCGGTGAGCGGGAGTGGAGCCTGGAGCCCGTGCCGCCCCTTACCGTGCGGCTGGACTCAGACCGTTTGACACAGGTTTTTCTGAATCTCCTCACCAACGCCGTCGAGCACACCAAGCCTGGGGAGCGGATAAGTCTCGGCGCGGGCCAGCAGGGGAGCTGGGCGAAGATCTGGGTGAGAGACGAAGGGGAAGGGATACCGCCGGCCGACCTGGAGAGGATCTTCGACCGCTTCCATTCGAAAAAAGCCCGCGGCGACGGTGGCCATGGCCTCGGCCTGAGTATCGTCCGGGCTCTGGTACAGGCCCACGGAGGTCGCGTGGAGGCGCAGAGCTCGCCGGCCGAGGGGACCACCTTCGTGATCCTCCTCCCCCTCTCGGACGACGTCCAGAGTTGACGGCGCCCGGGTGCTCACGTATCATCATATCGTCATAGATTGATATAAGGAGTGCCATGCTCGCCTCCGAACGAGAGGGAATAGCCCTTCTCGCCAAGCTCTTCCAGGGTTTCGGCGATCGCTCGCGCCTCGAGATTCTCTTGGCCCTCGACCAGGACGGAGCGCTGACGGTCAGCGAGATCATGGAGCGGACCGAGCTCGGGCAGTCCAACGCATCGAGCCACCTCGCCTGCCTGCGGGAGTGTGGGTTGGTCCGTGCGGAGCAGCAAGGCCGGAACGTCAGGTACGAGATCGCCGAAGGCCGTGTGCAGGAGATTCTGCGCCTCTCCGAGTCGCTCCTCCGCGACGTCGGTGACAACATCTACGCCTGCACGCGCTACCGCCCCGCCGAGGAGAGGTGACGATGGCACGCCCAGCGGAGGGGAGCGTGGCCGACCCGGTACGGCAGGAGTTCCTGGTCGGGGGGTTGGACTGCGCCACGTGCGCGGGTCACGTGCGCGACGCCATAGCCGCACTCCCGGGGGTCGAGACCGTGGAGGTGTTCCTGGGCGCCGAGAAGGCCGTTGTCCAGTTCGACCGCGTGGAGGTCACCTCCGGTGCCATCGCGCACGCGGTCGAGGCGGCGGGATATCAGGTGCGCTCGGTGTCCGCGGACTCGCCGGGCGGCGATCCGCGCGAAGAGCTGCAGGAGGAAGGCAGGCGGCTGGGCCGGGCTACTCTAGGCCTCCTCGGGGCCCTGTTCCTGGGCATCATCGGCCTGATGGGGGTCGGCGAGTTGCTGGGGGTGTTTCCTCGCCTGAATCGCCTGCTCCCCCTCTCCATAGGGGTCGTCCTGGTGGCCACCGCCGGCTATCCGGTGTTTAAGCAGGTCGTGCGGGCCACCATCCGGCGTAGGGTCACGTCTCACACAGTGATGACGCTGGGCGTGATCGCCGCCCTGGCCGTGTCGCAGTGGGTCACCGCTCTCGTGCTTGTGTTCTTCATGCGGGTCGGCGACTACGTGGAGGAGTTCACGGCGGATCGGGCACGCCGCGCGGTCAAGGAGCTTGTCAGTCTGGCCCCGGCCATGGCGCGGGTGCTCCGTGACGGTACGGAGCGGGAGATCCCGGTGGGCGAGGTGGGGGTGGGCGAGACGGTGGTCGTCCGCCCGGGGGAGGCTGTGCCGGTTGATGGGGAGGTTCTGGAGGGCACAGCGACGGTGGACCAGTCGTCGCTAACCGGGGAGTCGCTGCCGATCGAAGCGGGACCGGGCACGCATGTCTATGCCGCCTCCATCGCGCTCCTGGGTAGTCTCCGGATCCGTGCGGACAAGGTCGGCCGGGACACGACGTTCGGGAAGATCATCCGCTTGGTCGAGGAGGCCGAGGGCAACCGGGCGGACGTCGAGCGGGTCGCCGACCGCTTCTCGGGCTACTACCTCCCCGTGGTCCTGACGGTTGCCGCCCTGACCCTGGTCCTGCGCCGCGACCCCCTGGCGGCCGCGGCGGTGCTTGTCGTCGCCTGCTCGTGTGCCTTCGCCCTGGCCACCCCGATCGCCGTCCTCGCCTCGGTCGGAGCCGGAGCTCGGCGCGGTCTTCTTATCAAGGGCGGCAGGTATCTGGAGAAGCTTGCCCGGGCGGACGTTCTCCTGGTCGACA
>CAZDGO010000193.1:0-5029 GCA_964504825.1 uncultured Gaiellales bacterium | reverse complement strand
GAGCGGGTCCAGGTGGCCGTCAGCGCTGACGAGCCAATGTGTCTCAAAGAGAAGATGGGGGATGGACATGATAAGTCTCATGCGTCGAGAAAGATGGATTCTTGTTATCGTTATGCTGGTCGTGGCTATGGTTGGGGTAGGTTGCGGGGGAGACACCGCAACCACCACGACCGGCGCGTCCACCGACACCACGGCGGCGTCCACGGAAACGACGGTCGCCGCCACCGGTACCAGTACCGGTGACACCACCGACCCCAGCCTGGGCAAGGTAGAGGCCAAGTTCGGCACAGCCCAACCAGTGGAAGCCTCCATTACCAAGATTGCGGACGCCTTCGCCAAAGAGGTTTCGGACAGGACCGGCGGGCAGTTCGTCATCAACGTCTTTCCGGCGCAGCAGCTGGGCACCGCGAATGACATGATCCAGAACACGCAGGCCGGTGCTCAGGACATGGTCCTGGCCGCAACGGGCAACTACACGTCGTTCCTGCCGGCGATGGGCATCCCGGGCCTGCCGTATCTGATCACGACCCCTGAATCGGCCAACGCGGCTCTCTACGGTGCTCCGGGTCAGGAGCTCCTCGACGCGATGAGTGCCAAGGGCATGAAAGGTCTCGCCTTCTGGCTGAGCGGCTTCACTCAGACTACGGGCAACTTCCCCATCACCCAGGCCTCCGATCTTAAGGGCAAGAAGATGCGGGTGCTCGAGAACCCCATCCTCGTGGCCCAGTACAAAGCTCTTGGCGCCACCCCTGTGGCCATCAACTTCGGCGAGCTATACAACGCGTTGCAGCAGGGAGTAGTCGACGGTCAAGAAAACCCGATGGACGGCACGTTCGCGACGAAGCTGCAGGAAGTGCAGAAGTACATGGCGCTGACCAATCACTCCGCCTTCAGCACGACCCTCGTGGCAAACCAGGCCTGGTTCGACAAACTTTCGCCGGCCTACCAGCAGGTACTCGTCGAAACGGCCCAGAAATATGGCTCGATCTACTTCGAGACGAACAGCGGCCTGGAAAAGTCTGTCTTCATTCCCGCCTTCGAGAAGGCCGGCATGAAGGTCACCGCCCTGACCGACGAGCAGAACAAGACCTTCGAAGACGTAGCTGCCGGGCCCGCCGAGGAGGCGCTCCGCGGGATGCTCGACCCCGCTGGTGCAACGATCCTACAGGACTTCAAGGCGGCCGCGGGCAAGTAGCCGCACCGCACCGATCAGTCGTTCTGAGGGGTGCCCGCGGGAACAGCGGGCACCCCTCCGGGGGTGGCAGATGAGGAGGGGTTGTGCCTGTTCTCTCGACGATAAATAGAAGCCTAGAGCGCGTCTACGTCCCGATTCTCTCGGTGATCTTTGTTGGGATAACGTTCATGTTGACGATCAACGTCATCGCACGGTATTTCTTTCATGCCTCATTTTTTTGGTCAGAAGAAGTAACTAACTACTTTATCATCTGGCTGACGTTTCTGGGTTCGGCAGTATGTGTGCACTATGGCATGCACGTAAGTGTTGACATGATCTTGCAATACGGTTCAGAGGGATTGAAGAAGACAATCACTGTAATAGTCACGGTGATATGCATAATGTTTACCGCTCTGCTTACGGTCGTAGGAGCCATGCTGGTCAGGGATTTCATCGGTTCCGGGCAGGTAACGGTGGCCTTGCGTATTCCCATGTTCATCCCGTATTTCGCCGTCCCGTTGGGTGCTTTCTTGATGCTGCTCGAGTACATCGAACAGCTGACACTCGTGCTGCGCCCAGCCGCGAAGGAGGGCGAGGCCTAGTGATCTGGTTGCTTATTCTTGTTACCGCGGTGCTGCTGTTGGCAGCGGTACCGATCTTCGTGGCTCTGGGGCTGGGCCCTGCCGTGATCATGTTCCTTCAGGATGTTCCGATCACGGTTCTAGGGCAGCGGATGTTCGGCGGCTTGGACCGGTTTTCGCTGATGGCCATGCCGTTCTTCATCCTGGCCGCCAACCTGATGAGCGGCGGCGGCATCTCACCGCGGATCGTCAAGCTGGCGGACTCGGTCATGGGCCGCTTCTACGGAGGTGCCGCCCTCACCAATACCTTGGCGTGCCTTTTCTTCGGAGCGCTCTCGGGTTCGTCGCCGGCGACGGTGGTCGCCATCGGCGGCATGACCAAGCCGATGATGGACGACCGGGGCTACGATAAGCAGTTCACGATCGGCCTGATCATGGCCTCGAGCTCTGTGGCGATCCTCATCCCGCCGAGCATCACCATGATCATCTATGCCGCTGTCACGAACGTGTCTGTGGGAGAGCTCTTTTTGGCGGGTGTTGGCCCAGGGCTGACCATGGGACTTATCTTCATGGCCTACTCCTACTACTACGCCCGCAAGAACGGTCTGCGCCTCAAGCCCGGCGAAAACCCGAACAAGTTTGGTTCAGCGTTGCGTGGATCGGTGTGGGCTCTCGGCGTGCCCGCCATCATCATCGGCGGCATCTACGGGGGCATCTTTACTCCCACCGAGTCCGCTGTGGTGTCCTGCGTGTATGCCATGCTCGTGGGCTTGCTCGTCTACAGGGAATTGACTCTCAAAACTCTGTTCAAGGTGGTGCGGGATTCGATGATGGCGAGCTCCCAGGTGATGATCCTCGTGGCAGGCGCTACCGTGCTCTCCTGGATGCTCACCATGCAGCAGGTGCAGCCGCTCCTCGAGCACGTTATCTCCTTCGCCCAGGGCAACACCTTGCTGATCCTGCTGATCCTGGACATCCTCTTGCTCATCACAGGCATGTTCCTCGACCCTTCGGCCATCATCCTGATACTGGGTCCGCTCTTCGTGCCGATACTGACGAAGGTGGGAGTCGACCCTGTGCACCTCGGTGCCATCATGGTGACCGGATGCGCGCTCGGCATGTACTCTCCGCCCTTTGGTCTGAACCTGTTCATCTCCAAGGCGCTGTGGAAGATCGATTTCTCGGAGCTCGCCCGAGCCGGTTTGTTCTGGCTGGCGCTCAGCATCCCCGGGCTGCTCCTGGTGACGTATTTCCCGTGGATCTCCATGTGGCTGCCCAGGCTGATGTACGGCAACTAAACGGCATTTGTTCGGTGCCCCGCCTCAGCGACGTTCTCGGCGCGGGATGCCCTTTTGCTCACGAGGAGGTGCGATGGTGGACTCAACTACGAAGAAGGTACTCTTGGCCACCGACGGTTCGAAGCCGGCGAAAAAAGCCGAGCTGGAAGCTGCTGGGATGGCCGTCGGCATGGGCTACGACGAGGTGGTGGCGGTCACGGTGGTAAACACGCCACTCACGGAAGTCGAAGCGCTGACCTGTTACCAGATGAACCCCTTCATCCCGCCGGCCGGCGCGGACGAGTGCGCCGCCGCCGAGAGGCATTTGGCCGAAGCCCTCATTCGTGTGCGGGCGGCGGCCCCGGGTGTCACGGTGAGCTCCAAGCTGCTGCACGATCTGTCTCCCGCACGGGCCATCTGCGAAGAGGCGCGCGTTGGAGGCTACGCTCTTATCGTGATCGGTAGCCGCGGTTTGGGTGCCTTTGGCACTCTGGCTTTGGGGTCGGTGAGCAGCGGAGTCATCCACAACGCAGAGATACCTGTGCTCGTGGTGAAAGGTTAGGCATCAATGTTGGCAAGATCATGAACTAATCGACATCCGGCGATTGCCAACGCTGTGTATAACGCGGTGGGTATACGGATCAGATCTGCCGATTACAAGATAAAAGTACTTGCCGGCATCAAGGAAAGGAGAACAACAAGTGGCAAAGTGGGATGACATGAGGAGCTTCCTCAAGTTCCTTGGGGACAAGAACGACGTCATATACATCGATGAGGAAGTAGATCCGCATTGGGAGGTGAACGGCATCACCCGCATGGTCCTGCAAAATGAGGGCCCGGCGGTTGTGTTCAACAACATCAAGGGTGCCGACTACCCCTGCGTGACTGGGATGCTGGCCACAGGTCGGCGGTTCCTGTGGGCGCTTGGCCTGGAGGAGTGGTCGACGTTCAACGCTTGGTGGGCCGCGCGCACCGAGACGCTGATCCCCCCCAAGCTCGTGTCTTCTGGGCTCTGTCAGGAGAACGAGATCACCGGGGCGGATATCGACCTGACCAAGATCTGCAACATCAAGTGGCACACGTATGACTTCGGAGGCTCGGCCGGCAACACGTATGGCGAAGCCTTCCCGGGCACACTGTCCGTCTCGATCACGAAGGATCTCGATACCGGGCTGCTGAATGCCGGCATCTACCGCATGGGGACGCTCTCGAAGAACACGCTGGGATGGGGAGCGCCCGCCTACACGCACGGCCGTCAGCACTATATGAAATACGAGGCCATAGGCAAGCCGATGCCCATGGCGGTGATCACCGGCTACGATCCGATCACTGAGATCGTTTCCTGCGCCCGCACGGGGCCCGGGGTGGACGAGTTCCATCTCGCCGGTGCGCTGCAAGGAGAGCCGGTGGAAATGGTGAAGTGCAAGACCATCGACATCGAAGTGCCCGCGAATTGCGAATGGGTCTTTGAGGGCTACATCTATCCCGGCAACGATGACCTAGAAGGCGGCTTCGGCGAATACACCGGCTACTACGGTGAGACGCGTACCAACCCCGTCTTCGTGGTCACGCACATCACACACCGGAACGACCCCTTGTACCTGGGCACCCGAGAGCAGTGGTATCCCTCGGAGAGCGCCATCTGCGTGGGGCGTTCAAGCCAGGCGGAAGCCTACAAGACCCTGAAGAAGATTGTGCCGGGCGTGCTCGACCTGCGCTGCGACGTCACCTATGAGGCTATCGTCAAGATCGACAAGCTCTTCAAGGGGCATCCTCAGCAGGTCATGAACGCCGTGTGGGGCGCCACCTACGCCCGTTACAAGCATGTCATTGTAGTCGACAAGGACATCGACATCTGGAACTACGACCGTGTGCACTGGGCGCTCTCGACCCGCGTAAAGGCTGATCGCGACGTGCAGATCATGCCGCGGCAGGCCGGGCAGTGGTTGGATCCGGCTCCGTCGCTGCGTGAGAAGGGTTGGCAGTGCGGGCTCGGC
>CAZDGO010000192.1:0-5056 GCA_964504825.1 uncultured Gaiellales bacterium | reverse complement strand
GACCGCCTCCGGGCGCACGTGACCCGCCGGCCGAGTCCCGGCACTCGTTGCCGGGACCTCGTGGCGTGCATTCCACACCGCCGCCGCCAGCTGCGACCGGGCCGAGTTGGCGGTGCAGACGAAGAGCACGTGGCGCGCCACGAGCGTCGCGACCGGCTCGGCGATCACAGAGAGGACGTCGGGCACGAGGCGGACGTACTTCCGACGACCGTCGCCTGCTGATGCCAAGCGCTCGACGAGCCCGACCCCCTCCAGAATGCCGAGGTGGTGAGCGAGGAGATTGGAGCCGATGGCCAGGGAAGTCCCGAGCTCCGAGGGCGATCGCTCGGACAGCGTCAGCTCATCGACGATCTCGAGGCGATGAGGGTCGGCCAGCGCGGCATGGATCGCAGCGCGTCGACCCAGAGACATCTCGACCATTATTGACTCAATCTTCATTGATGAGCTCGGCCGTTGTCAAGGCTCGTTCCGTCACGAAGCGCACGGGCCCGCATCAGAGCCTGGCGGGGCGAGCTGTGGTCCACGCGATGGTCGCCGGGCCCGTGCTCGACGCCAAGCGCCGTTCCTTCACGCTGGACCGGGTGCTTCAACCCTCGATGATGTGGCAGAACGCCGCGTCACCGTCGCCACCGGATGATGTCTCGCGGGCCCTGCGGGCCATCCGTTGCAGGTCCCGCTGCATGCGCTGCAAGGCCGCGATTCGCTCTGCGAGGTCGGTGGCGTGCCGCTCGATGAGCCTCGCAACGTGTGCGCACGGCGGCTGGCCCCTGTCCCTGATCGCGAGGATCTCGCGGATCTCACCGAGGGTTAGCCCGACGGACTGTGCCGCCCGGACGAAGCCCAGCCGCGCGGCCGCCCCACCGTCGTAGTCGCGGTACCCCGAGGAGGACCGCGGCGGCTCGGGCAGGACCCCGATGTCCTCGTAGTACCGGATGGTCTTCGTGGGGACCCCGGACTGGTCGCTCAGCTCACCGATGCGCATGCCTGCTTCATGGTACCGGGTTGACATTCCAGCCGACTGGAAGGTGTACCGTCGGTGGCGAGGCAGAAAAGAGCCGGTAGAGAGGGGCAGGCACATGTCCGACCAGAGGGTCCAAGAGGGCGATCGTTACCGCTGTCCCGTGGAGGGCTGCGGGTGCGAGATCACGGTGACGAGCGCACCCGAGAAGGAGGCGACGCAGTCCTTCGTCGACTGCTGCGGGCACGAGATGGAGAAGGTGAGCTGATGGAGCAAGCCGTGGTTCAGGTGAAGGGGCCTGCTCGTCGTAGTCGGTGTGGTGCTCACGACTGCTCAGAAGCCGATCACCTCCTCGCGTAGGTGGTCCGCCTGCTCGCGGCCGCGGCGGGGATCGCGTCGCAGATCGGCGTAGAGCCGCATCCTGTTCGCCACCCACAAATTCTCCGCCTGCTCGCGAAACGCGAGCGGTGTGTCGTCCTTGGCCTGGAGGAAGACGACGTTCTGGCCATCTTGGACCGGCTCCGTCCGGGCAGCCTTGTGCAGTTCCCCGGGCGCCGCGGTCGCCGTCACCCAAACGTCGACCACGGGAACGGCCGTGATGAGCGGAGCAACCAGGGCGGCGGCCGCAGCGCCGGTGAGCGCGTAGTCGACGCCGCTGCGTCCGAGGTTGGCTCCGACCTCCTTAATGAGCTGCCGCGGCGTCTGCGCGAGGAGGTGGCCGATCGTCCTGGTCGGTCGCTCGACGTTCTCCTCCGCCCACAGGTCGAGGAGAGCGGTTGGGTTGGTGACGCGCCTCACGCGGTTTCGGCCTTTGCCTTCGGCCGTGATGACGCCTTCGGCTTCCAATCGAGCGAGGACTCGATGGGCCAGGCCGAGGGAGATCCCAGCCTCCTCGGCAAGGCCTTGGACTTGCCAGTCACGGTCCGCGCGGAGCAGGAGGGCCTGAGCGACCAGCCCCGCCTTCCCCGTGAGCCGCGTCGGCCGGGACTGTCGCAGGCGTCGGTGCCCTTCCAGATGGAACAACAGACCGGGCAGCTCGATGTGGACGTTCCCGAGACCATCGACGACTGCGATCCCGTGCTCTTCAAGGATTCTTCGCGCCTCCGCGGTGGTCTCGTCGGCCACGAGCAGGAGCGGAGTGTTCGGGCGGTTGACGGCCTCGTGGACGAGCTGCCAGGCCGTGGCTGCGTTCGCCCGCTGCTTGATCTCCAAGGCGACCCGAGCCCGGGCTCCGGCGAATTCGAGGACGGCGTCCACGCCGCGATCCGCCCCACCGGGCTCGGCGATCACGACCATCCCGGGGATCTCCCGGAGGATGCGGAGGGCCTCAGCCTCGAATGGGCCCTCTAGTTTCACGAGCTCTCTCTGTTTCACCACGGCGGTGAATATAGCTGATTCTGTGAACCCTGTCACTTAGACCGACTCATCCTGGGCCCAGGAGGGAGCGCCGACCAGGTCTTGCGGTGCTTGCCGATGCCACGAGCGCTGGTTCCCGTTTCGCTCAGACTCTGTCGGGGAAGAACCTCGGGTAGGCAGTCTCAGGGAACTCCGCGTCGATGAGGTCGTGCACTCTCGCAAACAGCCCTCGGTCGTAGACACGTGGAGCGGGGTGGTTCCCCAGAACCCTGTATCCGCGAGAGGACAGAAGGCCAGCGAGGGCGGTCTCCTGCGCGGCGATCTCGTCGCGGATAGGTCGATGTCGGTTCATGTCTGGCTGCTCTGGGAAGATCGGCCCGATCGCCACCATATGGAAGGCGCAGGATCTGGGGTCAATGCCTTGGGTCTGAAGTTGTCTGCCCATCGAGTTCCCCTTTGCGTTCGGGCCAACCTCAAGATGCCGGCCCACGCGCTCGAAGGGCGACGAGGCGTAGGGCGAGGCAGAATCACCAGTCCGCCCCACGTAGAGGACTGTTTCGGCGCCCGCGACGATCCGCCAGACGTAGAGCCAGAAGCCACGCTCGACAAGGGCACCGTCGAAGCGCATGGAATGAGCTGTCACCTGCTCAAGCCGCGGGACCATAGTCGCCGTTCGCGAAGTGGCCCACTGCTCCTCAGCGGTCGCGTACGCACGGGCATTAGCGGCGACCTCATGCGGGTGATCCTCGCGCCATGTCTCCTTCTCTTCTCTCGCCCTTTGGCGCTTCTTTTCGTGACCTGGCCCGGTTCCGTAGTAGTCCCCATTGCAGCGTCTGTGCGCAAGGCGAACATTCCCGGGGTAGCGCCGCCCACCAGCCATCTGGGAACTCGGGTAGTGCTCCTCGGTTGGGATCCAATCTGGGATCGGATTCAGCATTGGCTTCGGTATCGGTTCGAAGTACCCCCGGCCGAGGGGGCAATAGCACTCGTCCATGTCGCACACGAGATCGGCGATGCCACCCTTGTCCGGAGGCAGCGTGAGGATGCCCGTCATTCCGTACTTGTCTCTTAGATCGTCTCCGGGTGCTCGGATCATCCGTGCATCATCCCCTCCCCGGGCAGCAACGTGCGAACGTGCAGGGACGCGCGCCTGGCTGCCTACGGACAGCTTGGGAGCCATGCGCGCCGCGAGCGAAGCGAGTGCGCCTGAGGCGACCAGTCCTAGAACTGAATGGGCCACCTTGCTGGCGCGCCACCTGGGCAAAGTTCGCCCGTCCGGCGGTCCGGTCATGGGGGTGGACCAGGGGACGGAACGGATCGAGGATCGGAAAAGGGACCGGCCCGGCGGTTTCGAGTCGCAAGCCGAGCCACCGAGGTCTGTTCCTAGATACCCACGTCGAGACCCACGTCGCTGATAAGGCTGTCGAGCCCCGCGCCAAGGTCCGTCAAGGAGTTCGAATACCGTCTCGTTGGGACTTGCGTCCTCGTGCCTCCCTCATCCCTACCGCAGTCCGCCGAGATGGCACCTCTGTCGCACCGATGCACTGCGAACCCGGGACCGTTGGTCCTGTAACTCGACCTCGGAGATGACCGTTGCTAGATTCCATGGCAACTCTCTGCTCCCCGGGTCCTCCCGTCTACCTCCCGTCATGTACCGGGAAACGTCGGGAAATGACGGGTTGTGCTGAGACACAAAACCAAAGGTCAGAGGGTCCCCAGCCGTCTGACCAGCACTTCCGGACCGGACTCTTAATCCGCAGGTTCGGGGTTCAAGTCCCCGGGGGCCCACCAGTCTTCAACCCGCAGGCGCGTTCGCCTTCGACCCGGGCTCACGCCGCAGTCAGCAAGATCTTGAGCGCGTTCGTCTCACCGGCCCGGGCGAACGTGTCGTAGGCCTCCATGGCCTGGCCTAGCGAGAATCGGTGCATCGTGAACCTCGTGGGGTCGAGCGTTCCGGCCTGGATGGCCTTGAGGAGCGTGGGGATCGTGTACGTGTCCACGAGCCCGGTGGTGATCGTGACGTTTCGGATCCAGAGCTTCTCCAGGTGGAGCGTGGCAGGCTTCCCGTGGACGCCCACGTTGGCGACCCGCCCTCCCTTGCCGGGGAGCGGGCGCTCGGATTGGACACTGCCGCGGCCCTGGGGAACTTCGAGCGGGCGCTCGCCCTCACCCCGCCCGGGCATCCCGAGCGCCCCGATGCGCTCGCCCGCTTCGGTGAGGCCGCCTTCCAGGCCGGGCGTCCGGTCGAGGCTGCGGAGGCCCTAGACGAGGCGATCGCGTCGTTCCGTGCGCGAGGTGATCTCGCGGCTGCCACCCACGCCATGGCCACGCTCGGCATGGTGTTCTTCTACCGCGGGGATCCGCGATGGTCGGAGTTGCCTGCGGAGGCGGTGGCGCTCCTCGAACCGCTGCCGCCCGGCCCCGAGCTCGTCGGCGCGCTCACCGAGGTAGCCGTCGCGGAGACCCTTCAGGGAAGGTCCGAGGCCGGGGTCCGTTACGCCGAGCGGGTCCTCGCGCTCGCGGAGGAGCTTGGCCTGGACCGCCCGCCAAGGGCGTTGGGCTACCGGGGTCTGGCCCGCAGCGACCTCGGAGACCCCGGAGGTCTGAAGGACATGCGCGAGGCCATCGCGGTCGCCACCCAGGCCGGGCAGGGGCGCGAAGTGGCCCTGCTCCACAACAACCTAGGGTTCGAGCTCTGGGCGTTCGACGGCCCAGTGGCATCCCTGGAGGTCCTGCGGGAAG
>CAZDGO010000191.1:0-5073 GCA_964504825.1 uncultured Gaiellales bacterium | reverse complement strand
GTCGGCGTCGCCGCCCGCCCGGGCCGACATCGGCAGCTATCGTCCCGATCTGGCCGCCATCCTAAGCGAACAGGCTGCGCCCGCCTACCGCTACCGGCAGGTCTATGAACATCTCACCCAACATCCTGGCCTCTCCTTCACCGACGCTACCAATCTGCCCGGCCCACTGCGAGAGACCCTCGACGAGGCGGGCCATTCGACGCTCGTCCTTGCGGCCCGATTCGACGATCCCGACGGCACCACGAAGCTCCTTCTGAAGGCCGCCGACGATGACGTGGCCCTTGAGGCGATCATCATGCGCAGTCCTAAGCGGAGCACCGTGTGCGTGTCGACCCAAGTGGGCTGTGCCCTGGGCTGCGCGTTCTGTGCCACCGGCTCCCTCGGCTTCACCCGGAACCTGAGCGCAGCCGAGATCGTGGACCAGGTGCGCGAGGCCCGCGCGATCCTGGCGGAAGAGGGTCGTCGCGTCACCAACGTCGTCTACATGGGGATGGGAGAACCACTACTGAACCTCGACGCGGTCCTACTCTCCCTGAAGGTCCTGCACGATCCCAGCGGCATGGGGCACTCGGCCCGCTCCCTCGCGGTCTCGACGGTGGGTATCCCCTCGGGGATCCGGCGGCTCGCGCGGGAAGAACCCCAGATCAACCTGGCCCTCTCCCTCCATGCCGCTGACGACGAACTCCGTACTCGACTGATACCGGCGAATCGCCGCTTCCCCCTGCGTGACGTACTGGGCGCCTGCGACGATCATTTTGCTATGACCCGACGCAAACTCTTCGTGGAGTACCTGCTGCTCGCTGGAGTAAACGACTCTCCCCGGCAGGCCAACGTTCTGGCCGATCTTCTGCGCGGTCGTGTGGTCACCGTGAACCTCATCCCGTGGAACCCCGGATGCGGTGACTTCAGCCCTTCGCCTCCGGAAGCCTTGGTCGCCTTCATGAACGCGCTCAAGACCCGTGGGGTCGAGGTCAGCACGAGAGAGAGCCGCGGGCGGTCCATCGCCGCGGCGTGCGGCCAGCTCGTGGCGGGCGGTTTCCGGCGCCGTACGGTTCGCGACACCCCCGAGCGGCAGGGCGCGCAGTCAGACAACAAGGGCACCCACGAGTCGGAGTCATCGACGACGACCGGATCTTCTACGAAGACATCGTCGGGCCGGAAACGTCCGCCCGGCCCCGACCCCCGGCGCCGGCCCACCCGGGACGGCCGCTAGACCAAGGCGCCCTCTGGGCAGCCGGAGGTAGACCGCCGCGCCGGCGCCGTCCCGCAGGACAATCGTAACGGCGCATCGCGGCGACCGTCGGTCAGCGCCTATTTAAGTTTCACGTAAATGACTCCCCGCGTCACTTACCCTGTACTACTGACCCTAGTAATATGCTGCCCATGTGCCGAAACCAATGGGATACGGCGTGACCGAGCGGGAGGTTTCGTGGAAGCAGCGGGCGGAGGATCGAGAACAGTGGGCGAAAGCCTCAGACAGGCAGGAAGCGTAGCAGGTCAAGCGCGGCGGGGGCCCCGAGTGTCCAGGGTGGCGGGGGGCGTGGCGGCGGCGATACTGTTAGTGCTGTTGTTTGCGTACGCGTTCTCGATGAACGCCGGGGGCATGGAGTACACAATGTCCGGCGACGCCGCCCTCCCACAGGACGGGATGGCCGCCGGCGCCGCGGCTTCTTCGGCGGGCGGCCAGATGGTCATGCCCGATGGAGACACCATGGACATGGGCGAGCATCCGAGCGAGAGTCCCGGCACCGCGGCGACCGAGGCCGACCATGCCGCGTCCGCACCCGTCGAAGCCGACCACCAGATGGAGATGAGCGGTGCGATCAACTGGTATGTGATCGGAGGCCTCCTCGCCCTGGTGGCGGCAGGCGTTGCGCTGGCCGCCGGTCTGAAAGAACATCTGGCACGCCGCATGGCCATGGGCCCGCTCGTCACGGAGGGCGTCTTCAGTGAGTGACGGCAAACACACCCATAAACCCGCGGCGGTCGCCCAGACCAGCCGCCTCGCGACCGCAGAGCCGCTGGTAGAGTCCGAGCCACAGCCCGACCTATGCCCGGCGGACGACCTACATCTGGCCGAGGTGATCCCCCTGCCCCCCTCCGGGGACCAGCCGAACTTGCTGCATCTGCCACTCCTGAATGCGTTCCTGCGCAGCCGCTGGTACCCCGGGATCTTCCAGATCGCCGGCGTCCTGGTCTTCGCTTTCATCATGATCGAGACCCTCTTTGGCCCCACTGTGGTGCACGACAACGCCGGTTCCGCGATCGTGTGGATCCTGTGGTGGCCTCTGCTCCCCCTGACATATTTCGTAGCCGCGCGGTTCTGGTGCACGGTGTGCCCGTTCCCGGTGGTGGGCGACCTTCTGCAGCGCTTCGCAGGCAGGCGGCTCCCGATGCCCGTCTTTCTCAAGAAGTACGGCATGTGGATCATCGACGCCTGGTTCATAGGCATCACCTGGGCCGATCACGTCTTCGGCATCGTGGAGTCACCGCGCGGCACCGGCTACCTTCTGCTCATGATCCTGGCGGGAGTCCTCACCATGAGCCTGGTGTTCGAACGCCGCACCTTCTGCCGAAGCGTCTGCTTCCTGGGCGGTCTTTCGGGCAACTACTCCATGGCCTCACCCCTTGCCCTGCGCGCGAACCGGGCCAACTGCAAGGACAAGTGCCGCGATCTGTGGTGCGCCAAAGGTTCCGAGCGCGCGGCGGCCTGCCCCATGTTCGAGACACCACGCACCATGCTGACCAACCGGGAGTGCAACCTGTGCGGGAACTGCATCAAGTCATGCCCGCACGGCTCGTTGCGGCTGGAGCTGCGCAAGCCCACCCAGGAGTTCTGGCACATCGGCACGGCACGTATCGAGGTAGCCTTTCTCGCGATGATCCTGGTCGGCGTCGTGATCGTCCAGAACCTGACCATGCTGAGCGTGTGGCAGCCGCTATTGGATCGGGTCGCGGGACTGACCGGATCGACCAACTTCACGGTTAACTTCTCACTGATCTTCGTGATCGCCATGGGCCTGCCGTTGGCCGCCCTGGCGTTAGCGAGCCGACTGAGTCGCGACAGCGATGAGACCACCTTGCAGAACTTCGCCCGCTTCGGCTATGCCATCATCCCCCTCGACCTGGCCGCCCACATGGGGCACAACCTGTTCCACCTCTTGGGCGAGGGACTCGCGGTCCCCCGAACGCTGGCTGAGCTCTTCGGACTCCAGTGGACTCGGGTCGGTGACGAGTTGCTGAACACACCCACGATCCAGGTACTCCAGTACCTCATGCTGGGCGCGGGGGCCGTCGCAACCGTGTACGCGGCCTATCGCATCGCCCGGAGCGCGGGCCAGACACGAACCGTACGCGCGCTGGCGCCGCACCTCTTCCTCATCTGCCTGCTGATCGCGGTCAACGCCTTCATGTTCACGCAACCCATGGGGCATCGAGCTTAACCGGCAGTCGAGGCCCGGAAGAATCAAAGCGAGAATAGTAGCCGCGCGAAATGGACCGCCACAACACCGAGAAGACCCGCCGACGCTACGACCGCATCGCCCCGGTGTACGACCTGATGGAGGGCATGGCCGAGCACCGGGTCATGCGCGGCTGGCGGGAGCGACTGTGGTCCCTGGTCGAGGGAAGACGGATCCTTGAGGTGGGCGTGGGCACGGGCAAGAATATCCGGTTCTACCCTCCGGGTGCGGAGGTGGTAGCCATCGACTTCAGTCCCGCTATGCTGACTCGCGCCCGCGCGGTAGCCGCGCGAGAGAACGTCGTGGCCGACCTGCGTCTCATGAACGTCGAGCACCTCGAGTTTCCGGACAGCTCTTTCGACGCCGTCGTGACAAGCTGCGTCTTCCTGAAGCACGTCCTTTCGCAGCGGGCTTCGGTCAAGCACGCGATGCAGGCCCTGAACCCGGTCGTGGTCCGGATGATGGGAGCGAATATCGACCGAAACACGCGACAGAACCTGGAGCGGGCCGGCCTGTTGGTCGAGTCGGAAACCGACCTCTGGCTGGACATCGTGAAGCTGTTCGTAGCACGCCCCCAGTGAGGAGGGAGTCTGATGGAAACGGACCATCCCACAGACGCACCGGAACGCTCAGAGATGACGCGCCGGACATTCTTGATCATGCTCCTCAGCACGACCGGAGTGCTGGGGGCGGCGGGGCTCCTCGCCCCCATCGTCCGCTACGCCTACCCCACCGTGCGAGCCGTCGCGGTCGCGAAGCTCAAGGTGGCAACCACGGCGCAGCTGGCCGCCGCGGGCGGGGAACTCGACTTCGACTATCAGGACACCCCGAGTTCGCTTGTCAAGCTGGAAGACGGCACCTACGCCGGCGTCTCCCGGGTGTGCACCCATCTCGGGTGCATCATCAAGTGGCAGGCCGAGGATAAGCGTTTCTTCTGTTTTTGCCACGCAGGAGTCTTTTCCCCCACGGGGCAGGTCATAGGCGGCCCGCCGCCTCGGCCGCTGGCCAAGCTCGCGGTCAGGGTGCAGGGGGAGGACATCTGGGTCGACGGATGGCAGCCGTCGTGACGGAGGGCGACCCGCGCGGTGCAGGCCGCGGAGGTTTCGCTTCTTTTCCTCTTGTTTACGACCCACTTGCGTCACCTTCACGTGGCGCCTCTACTATGATTCTTGTAGCAGCAAGTTTCGGCCATTCGACCGAAGACACCTAGGAGGAACGTATCATGGCGAACAAGAAGCAAACTGTCGTGGCGCTGACGCTGATAGCGATCGGCGCGTCGGGGCTCTTCGGACTCCAGGCGCTCGGCGCCCCGGGCCCGTCCGTGCCCCCTCTCACAGCAGCGGTCGCGGCCTCGACCGCGGCCACCGTGACCACCGTGGCCAATCAGGCAGTGAATCCCGACCTCAAAGATCAGACGCGCAAGATGCTGAAGGAGCGTATGGGACTCACGGGCCCCGAGGCGGACAAGCTGGTAGACAGCATGGCCGAACATATGCAGGCCATTCACGGAGACCAGGCCGGCGCCATGCTCGATCAATGCGCGGCGCAGAGCGGCGACGGCTCGGGCGGCGGCATGATGGGCGGCTCGGGCGGCGGCATGATGGGCGGCTCG
>CAZDGO010000190.1:0-5080 GCA_964504825.1 uncultured Gaiellales bacterium | reverse complement strand
GCGCTCATCGAAGAGCAGGGGAAGCTGCAGGAGCAGCTCGACCACGTCGAGGCCTGGACTCTCGACTCCCGCCTGGAATACGCCATGGGGGCCTTGGACTGTCCCCCGCCCGACACGGCCGTGAAAACACTCTCCGGCGGCGAGCGGCGGCGGGTGGCGCTCACGCGATTGCTCCTCACCGAGCCCGACATCCTCCTGCTCGACGAGCCCACCAACCACCTGGACACGGAGTCGGTGGCCTGGCTTGAACACCACCTGCGCGACTACAAGGGCACCGTCATCGCCGTCACCCACGATCGCTACTTCCTGGACAACGTGGCCGGCTGGATCTTGGAGCTCGACCGCGGCTACGGCATCCCCTGGAAGGGCAACTACACCTCGTGGCTGGAGCAGAAGGAAGAGCGTCTGCGGCTGGAGGAGAAGTCCGAATCCAAACGCCAGAGGACGCTCCAGCGCGAGCTGGAGTGGATCCGCATGTCACCCAAGGCCCGCCAATCGAAGGGGCAGGCCCGCATCAACGCGTATGAGAGCCTGCTCGGGCAGGAGTTCGAGAAGCGCCGCGATGAGGAGGAGATCTACATCCCCGCGGGCCCCCGTCTGGGCGACGTGGTGATCGAGTTCGAGGGCGTCGGCAAGGCCTTTGGTGACACGGTATTGCTCGATGGTCTCACCGGGGGCTTCCCGCCGGGCTCCCTCGTGGGCGTCATCGGGCCGAACGGCACCGGTAAGACTACGCTGCTGCGCATGATCGTAGGCCAGGAAGCACCCGACAGTGGCACTGTCACCATCGGCGAGACGGTGAAGTTGGCGTACGCCGACCAGTCCCGCTCGCTGGACCCGAACAAGTCGGTCTACGACGAGATCTCCGGTGGCAAAGACACCCTTCTCTTAGGGAAGCGCGAGATGAACGCCCGGGCGTACTGTGGGTCGTTCAACTTCCTCGGCTCCGACCAGCAGAAGAAGGCGGGGGTGCTATCCGGCGGCGAGCGCAACCGGGTGCACTTGGCCAAGACGCTGACGCAAGGCGCCAACGTCATCCTGCTCGACGAGCCCACCAACGACCTCGACGTCAACACCCTGCGTGCACTCGAGGAGGCGCTGGAATCCTTTGCCGGCTGCGCCGTGGTAGTGAGCCACGACCGTTGGTTCCTGGATCGCATCGCCACCCACATCCTGGCCTTCGAGGGCGAGGGCCGGGCGCGCCTACAGCTGGGTAACTGGTCGGATTACGAGGCCGATTATCACGAGCGCTTCGGAGAGGATCCCCGGGGGCGGAGTGGCAAGTACCGGGGGTTGACCAGGTAAGTGTCGTGTAAATCGCCATCTGTAGTCATGGCGGCATACTATCGCGTGCACTACCATGTCGCATCGGCCTTTCGTGCCAATAGCCGCGCGCTAGTGGAGGGCGGGTCAGTAGCCCGCCCTCCAGAGGACGGTTTCGCTCATGCGCATCTTCACGATCATCCTGGTGGAGAATCTGGCCTTGGCCTGTGTCGGCGGGTTGGCAGGCGTGCCGCTGGCTACGCTGGCAGCCGGGCCCCTGGCTCAGGCCTCGCGCCTCAGCCCCAGCTTGGCCATGAGGCCGGTGTAGCCGTGCGCCTGCGGACCATCGCCATCGGCAACCTCCGTCGACGCAAGGGCAAAGCCGCCCTGGTCGTCATCGGGCTGGCAGTCGCCGTCGCGGCATTCGTTCTCGTGCTCTCCCTGGTCGTCTCGCTGCGGGCGACCATGGACGACAAGCTGAGCAAGTTCGGCTCCAACCTGGTGGTCACGCCGGCAAGCACCCAGCTCAGCCTCACCTATGGCGGAGTGAGCGTCGCCGGCGTCGGCAGCGGGGAGGTGCGTTACCTGCAAGAGGCCGACCTGGCCCGTCTGCGCGCGGTCCCTTCGGGCAAGGAGATCGCGGCGGCAGTGCCGGTGCTGCTGCAGCCGGTCGAGGCCGACGGCCGCTCGTTCCTGGCTATGGGAACGGACCTGGCCGAGAGCGCCAAGGTCAAGCTCTGGTGGCGGGTGGAAGGACGACTGCCCAGCCGCTCGGACGAAGTCCTTCTGGGCCTCAACGTGCGGAACGCCCTTGGTCTCGACGTGGGCAAGACTCTGACGGTCGCCGGGCGGGCGTTCACGGTGGCGGGCGTGCTGCAAGAGACCGGGGGTGAGGAGGACAACCTTGTCATCATGCCTCTCGCCACCCTGGCCGATCTCTCCGGCAATAGGGGCCGGCTCAACCTGATCGAGGTGACCGCCGCGAGCACAGCCGCCGTAGACACGTTGACCCGGGAGATCGAGGCGGCCGTGCCCGGCTCCACTGTGGCCTCGGTCAAGAAGAGCATCGAGTTCACCAACCAGGCCAACTCGTCGCTCGCCGACTTTGGTCTGGCCATCACCCTGCTCATCGTGTTGATCTCCGGTCTCGTCGTCATGATCACCATGCTGACTTCGGTCAAGGAGCGACAGAAGGAGATCGGGGTGTTCCGCGCTATCGGCTACAAGCGCAGACACATCACCAAGCTGGTGCTGATCGAGGCGGTGCTGCTCAGCGCGGGCGGCGCCGTGGTCGGGGTGACTGTGGGGCTGCTCGCCGCCATCGTCGTGCCGTGGATAGCGCCCAGCCTCTCGTTGACGATGGCGCCGAATCTCGTGGTGATCGTGGCGGGCGTTGGCCTGGCGTTCGTAGTCGGGCTCCTTGCGGCCCTCTACCCGGCCCGCCGCGCCGCCAATATGGACCCCGCAGCCGCCTTGAAGCAGATCTAGCCGCGCCGGGCGCCGGCGCCGTGACTAGTAACCTATTCGCCCATCACCTTGATGATCAGCCGCTTGCGCTCTCTTCCCAAAATCGGTCGATCGCCTGGTCAAGCACCTCATACAGCCGGCCGTCGTCGTCGGATTGGGTGCGTCCCGGCAACCTGCTCGTGTCGAGCCACCGAGTCGGCAGCGCCGACGCCCCGTGGAGGGCGCCGACCGTCGCCCCCACCACCGCCGCCACCGTGTCGTTGTCGTAGGCGTCGTTGACGGCTCTAACGATGGCCTCCTCCGGCGAGGCGGCGTGCAGGGCCAGGGTAGCGAGCGCGGTCGGCATGGTTTCGAGGAGGTAGGCGCCTGAGTACCAGGTGTCGCTCACCCGGCGGACGGTCCACCCTTCCGCCACGGCGGCAGTCAGTCTCTGGGAGAGGAAGTCGCAGAGGCTTCCACGGAAGTCGTCTGTGGGCACGCGCGGCTCGTACCGCGCGCCGGTCTCCAAAGGACTCGCGTAACGGAGGAAGGTCTCGAGCCACCACGCGGCCGGCGGCGCCTGGGGCGCTCGCCACGCCAGGCACTCGAAGAACAGCCCCACAAACCCGACACTGGAGACGACGGCCATCTCGTCGGCGTGGGTGAGGGTGGTGGCATCGATGACGTCGCGCCACAGCGCCGGGCTCGGGTCATGCAGGTGGGGGAAGCAGATCGGGGCGACCCGCATGAGGGCTCCGTTGCCCGCGCTCGGTTGGCCCAGCCCCCACCACGCCATCGGTTCTCCGCTCCGCACCTGTCGCCCGTAGGCGCGCAGGAACCGCAGCACCGTTCCCCCTATGCCGAACAGGGGCCGGGAGGCGAAGGTGGCGGCGAGGTCGTCCAGGTCGAGGCTGCCCCCAGCGGTCTTGCCCGGCCGCAGCAGCGACTCCAGGGTCCATGCGGCCATCTGGGTGTCGTCGGAGGGAAGCCCCACGCGCTTGTTCTCCGCGTGGCGGTTCGGCAGGTAGTCGCGTATCTCGCCGTGGCCCAGACGGCGGTCGTCGGGGATCTGCCCCTCGCTGGTGTTGCCCAGCGCATCTCCCACTGCCAGCCCGAGGATCATGCCCCGCAGTCGGTCGCGGGTAGCGGCGTCCCGAGGAGGGGCCGGCGGCAGCGGCGGCACGGTGGCCGGCCATTGGGGGAAGTGGTCGGGCCGGGGCTCGGTCATGGCGTGTCTACTCCTGGCCTACCGCCCCGAGATGTAGTTCTCGAGTTGGTCGATCCGATACTCTCTCTCATCCAGCGCGGCCTTGACCACGTCGCGCACCGAGATGACTCCGATCAGTGTTCCTCCATCCAGCACCGGGAGGTGACGGAAGTGTTTCTGCATCATCAAGGCCATGCACTGCTCTACGCTGTGCTCCGGGGTCACGGCAACGACGCCTACGGTCATGACATCTTTCACGGGTGTGTCGGAGGCGATCCCGGTCTGCGCGACTTTGCGCGCGTAGTCCCGCTCCGAGACCACGCCGACCAGAGTACCGTCATCGACCACCATCACGGCGCCCACGTCGGTCTGCGCCATGAGCCGCAGCGCATCGAGCACGGAGTGGTGCGATTCGATGGTGGACGGATTCTTGTGTTTCTCTTCAAGGATCTGCTTGACTGTCTTCACGTTTCGGCCCCCTTGTCTCTCGATCCTCTCCCCACGACGTGCCGGAGCGGTTCCTTTAAGTATAGAGCACGTCGAGACCATGCGGCCGGCCGAGACGTCCATGAGGGCTGCTAAGATGGAATGCCACCGTCGGCCAAGCGGGGCCGCCGCTGGGGAGCGCGGCGTCGGCTGTCTGTCCGCGGCCGCCCGACCAGGCCGGTCGCCGCGAACTCACGCCCGAGCAAGAGGCGTCTTCGCCGCCATCCTGAATCGAAGGAGACCATGAACGAGCGCGTGGCCACAGCCGGCACGGCCATAGATAGTTCGCGGACTCAGGGGCCCACCGTCCCCGATGACGCCCTGGAAGTGCTGCGCCGCGTCTTCGGATATCCAGAGTTCCGGCCGAACCAGAGCGAGATCGTAGACCACGTCGTCGCCGGCGGTGATGCCTTCGTTCTCATGCCCACCGGCGGAGGCAAGTCGCTCTGCTACCAGATCCCGGCGATCCTGCGACCTGGGGTTGGCATGGTTGTCTCTCCTCTCATCTCGTTGATGAAAGACCAAGTCGACGCGCTGCAGGTGCTCGGGGTGGCGGCCGCACGCCTTGACTCGTCGTTGGAACCAGGGCAGGCGCGCGACGTGCTGAACCGGCTACGGGGCATGCGCGGTGGCGACGGCAGCCGTCTGGGCCTGGGTGGCGGCGATCCTGGCCGCGCC